>DRHE01000053.1 GCA_011049745.1 Spirochaetales bacterium
ATGGAATGGATTTTGCCCGGGGCTTGACCGGGCTTGAGGCTGAGGTTTTAAGCACAGGGCAATGATGATCCCCCTGCAGTGCGTGGATCATAATTCTCCAGGTCGATGCCGTTGGTAATCCCGGTAAGGTTCAACCCCGCTTTACGTAACGCAGCGCCTAAACCGCCGGTGCTTCCCTCTAAAGCGCCGCGCATTATCTCACCTGCATATTCTTCGGAAACCGTATTAACCGCTGCGTAATGGGCGCTTAACAACAGGGGGTCGATACATTCTTTTTTATCCGGCAGCATCCCTTTGCTTAAAACCTCAGCCTCAAGCCCGGTCAAGCCCCGGGCAAAATCCATTCCATATATCTCCTGATGGTAACCCCAACCGGCATTATGGATGGTAACAACCGCCCTGGTTTTCAGGAATTTTTCCCTGAACTTCTTTTGCTCCCGCATGATGGCAGGTAAAAAGGCAGTGTGGCCGTCATGGCAGTGAAAAACTTCAGCCATCCCGTCGTCACTAACACCGGAAAGATGTAGAGCCAATTCCAGAGCTCCCAGCTGTAGGGTTAGATTCAGATGGTGGGCATCCCAATGGCCGCTGCCCTTCCGGCGCTCCGGCCTCTTGAGTTCCTCTTCTTCGGTATAGGTGTAGACAGAGCCTTTATCCCTGGTATGAGCAGAATCCAGCAGAAAAATACGTACACCCTGTCTCTTTGTTTCATAGACTTCAATCTCCCGGACAGCCGGTTTTGAAGCCCGATTTTCTGCGGGCAGGGTCAGGTGTAATCTGAAAGGTAGTTTTGCCGCGGCCAGTCCATCAAGATCGATAAAGCCGTACCGGGGCAGCACAATGGTAACAGCTGCTCCGCAACGCCGCAGGCTTGAAGCAAGCCCGGCAACCACATCTTTAACACCACCGGCTTCTGCTATACCTTCATACTCCCTGCTTATGTGCCACACACCGCCCTGTAAACGGCTCATGCAGTCAGGTCAGGCCTTAAGATTTCAGCCCCATTAAGATAAACCGGTTGCGGAGTTTTCTCTTCATCCGCATTGAAGGTTAACAGAACCCGGATTATACGCGAATGCTGCCCCTCGATAAAGGCTTCCTGCACACAAAAGAGGGGTATTTCATGAAAACCTATACTGCGCAACGAAGTAGCCGGGTTGAGACGGGTCAGGTCTTTTGTTATAGAAAAAATAATACTGACCACATCCATTTCGGCTATACTGTTACGTGTGATCAGCTCTTTCATTAGGCGAATAGAAGCCTCCTGTATCAACATTGCCCGGTTATCTTCAACTTTTATAGCGCCGCGAACCGCTTTGGTAACCATAGATATTACTCCTATATCATCCGGCATATGATCTCTTCTCTTTCCTCCCGGCTCAGCTCCCGTGGATTTCCCGACATGCTTGAACCCGATGAGCGGCGCGCCATTTCCGGGATAAGTCCCCGGTCCAGGTTATAGCCGCTGAGGGTCAGGGGCAGGTTAAAAGCCTCGAGCAGCTTCTCTACCTTAGCTGAATGCCACTCAACAGCCCCGCCACTACCCTTCTGCGCGTAGCCTGCCGGCCTGAGCAGCAATTCAAGATCACTATTGATCAGCTCGGCATTGGCCTTCAATACTGGTCTTAGAAATAGGGCGCAGATCAGACCGTGGGGAATGGCTGCCATTCCGCCCAGACCGGAGGCAAAGCCGTGGGCTGCTCCCAGGCCGGAATTAGCCAGGGCCAGGCCGCTGATCAAAGAGCTGTAGGCAGCGCCGCTGCGCGCCTCCAGGTTTGCAGGATTAAGGGCAATCTTCAGCAGGGAATCAAGCATAACAGGCAGCGCATCCCTGATTAAAGCCTGGGGCACAACTGCGGCCTTTCGGGAAACATAGGCTTCAATAAGCTGGGTTAAGGCGTCAAGCCCCGCCATGCCGGAGACCTCCCTGGGACATTCCAGGGTCAGCTCAGGGTCAACCACAACCTGACCGGCCAGGAGGTAACTGGAGCGTATGCTCTTTTTGGCGCTTGATTCCACAGAACGGATCACTGCATTACGTGTTGCTTCCGCGCCAGTGCCTGAGGTTGTGGGCATTGCAATCCAGGGAACACCTGGTCCAGGAATGGTTAACCCCCGCCCTACACCCTCCAGGAAATCAACCACTCGATCCTTTAAGGGGAGCAGTCCCGAAATTGTCTTTGCCGTATCGAGTACTGAACCCCCGCCTACGGCCAGAATAATGTGCGGGTCAAAGCTCCTCGCCGCGGCTAAGAGCTCTTCAACCCCGCAGCTGGTGGGTTCTCCTGCAGGACAGCATAGATGTTCGATCTTAAAATTTTTAAGCATTGCCTGAAATTCACTATTAAAGCGGGACACTTTGAACCACCGTTGTCCGGTAACCAGCAGCACCCTGTCTCCGTAAACTTGAAGCAGAGCGGGAATCTCTTTACGCTTACCGGGGCCGAAAATAATGGAACGGGGCATGTTAAGCAAAAAGTCCTTTATCATGTAAAATCAGTATAACAATGAGTAAGAAATGGTGTCAATTAACAGAAACTGTTATGTGAACAGCCGCTGTTTAAAGAGAGTTAAAACCAGGCGCTTAATAATTTTAAAGCCAGGACCAGGGCAAAGCAGAATGATAGAGAGAGAAAAGCCAGGATCAGCCTCAGCAGGGGCAGCTTTCCCGAAGAAACCGCGTAGAATAGAATAAATATGATATAAAACAGAGAGAGCACTACTTCTATAAGCAGTAAAAACTCCAGGCTCTCCAACAGGAAAAGCTGGGAGGTATCTAGGAAATCCTGAAAATTACCGAGAAGGTAAAGCCCCAGCAAAAGCAATGATACCACAAAGAAAAAGACCAGGCTTCTTCCCATGACGCGGAAAACAGGCTCCCTGAGCCTGCTGGTAATCAACATGCTTTAAGTATATATTAATCTCAAGAGTCAAAAAACCTTTTACTTGAAATTTCAATGTTTTTACGTATTATTGGACTTTAGAAAGGGCAAAAATGAAAGCACTCATTATTATCCTGGTTGTTCTACTACTGTTAGCAGGCGCTGCATTCTTTGCGGGCTGGATACAACTGCTGCTGCCGGCGGAGACCTATGGTGTCATATTTACTAAAACCGGAGGACTGGATAACAAAGTTGTCTATCCGGG
>DRHE01000054.1 GCA_011049745.1 Spirochaetales bacterium
AGATGTGTATAAGAGACAGGCCTTAAACAGCCTGGCTCTGGAGCTGGAGCAATGTATCAGCGAAATAAGCGATGTTTCACTGCTCTTACAGACTGGTAAAGATCGTAAGGCCATGGAAACCATAATTCGGTTTACTGAGCTAAATGAGAACCTGATCAGGGTTTTTCTTAACCTTAAAAAAAGCCGCAGGAAAGAAATTGAAGAACTTACAATAGATGGTATGAGACTGGAAGAGTTTTATACGGAATTGAACGCCATTCTCAAGGAGCTGATAGAAGCCTTTCACGCTCAGGACTCGGTTCTAATTGGTGACCTGTTGGAATATGAGATAGCCCCCAGGCTGGAAAGTATTAAAATTTTAGGACAGGATTTATCATGAATCTCATCGATATCTTTAATGGGGTCATCTTAAAACTGGAATATGATCTTATGGCTAAAAGTGACACCAGATCAATGTGGATTTTCCTGGCCATTATTCTGGTTTTTTTAATCATTCTCATTGTAGGCCTCAGAATGAGCAACCGCGGCAATACCCGCCTGTCTCCCGAACAGAGAAGAAAATATAATAAATTTGTATTCCGAAAAATGGCCCGTGACATAGGTCTGCAAAAGAGCCATACGGAAATGCTGGATTATCTGGTAAAGGCCTGCAAAGTAAAACAGCCATTCCTGGTTTTCTCCAATGCCGGCCTTTTAGATGATATTATTAAGAAGGGAATTTATTCCCTGGACCACAATCGTGATATAAGCGAGGAGGCCAGAGAACAAAATTTGAGTTTAATATTTCAAATCAAGCAGATAATCGAGCGGAATTCACGGAAAGGTATCGGAATCCGATCCACCAACCTGCTGAAACCAGGGCAGTCTTTAGTAATTACCGAAGAATCAAGCGGCCAATATGCAATGAAAGTAGTATCCAATATGAGGGATATGCTCTGTTTAAGCGCCCCGCACAATAGAGCCGGCCATGATTTCCGCTGGCGCAAAGGCACCCGGTTAAGGGCTCATTTCTGGCGGGATAGTGATGCCGGTTACTCCTTTCAGACAAAAGTACTGGGGTACGATACAATTAAAGGCAAAATATGTGTTCTTATTCAACATTCCAAAACACTGCGCAGGGAACAGAAAAGAAAGTTCCGGCGGCGGCCTTTGGAAAAACCATGTTTTTTCTATCCTATTCAAATTATGGAAATGGGGACCGGCAGGAAAAAAAAGCGCAGGGCTGTAGTTGAACAGAGTAAGAGGCACCTGGGCACAGTTGCCGATATTTCCGGCGGCGGCTGCAGTATTAACTCATTAAACCCCCTTCTTCAGGGACAGCTTATTAAAATTGAGTTTGAATTTGAGCGCGGCACCCGCATAGCTGTTTTCGGTAAGATCAAACGCTTTGGTAAAAACAAGGTGCGCGGCGGTGTAATGCACGTAATGTTTACCAAAGTTTCCGGAAGATACCTGAACCGTATCTATTCCTATGTCTATAACTATGCATCACCTTACAGATTTACCGCCTGAAAAGACCCTGCCTGGACAAATCTGTTGACCATAATTCCTTTTTTCAATACCCTATAACCCGTTATCAGCCTTTTTAGAAAATTAGTTAAAAAAAGAGGTTTGCTGTCCTGATCTGTTGGAAAAGCACAAGCCCGGAGGCAACTAGAGAAATAGGTTTTAAAATCGGCTCCTCACTAAAAGAAAGCATAATTATATCTTTAGAGGGCGGGCTGGGTGCCGGAAAAACCACTTTAGTTAAGGGTTTGGCTGCTGCATTGAGCATTAAGGAAGAAATAACCAGTCCCAGCTTCACTATTATTGCTCATTACCAGGGAACCTTGCCGCTGGTTCATATAGATTTATACCGGATAACCGGGATTGAAGAGTTGGAAGAGCTTGGCCTTGAGGAGATATTTGACAATAAAGGGATAAGTGTTATTGAATGGGGAGAAAAAGCCCTTTCTCTATTTGCCGGTTATGGGTATGGCCAGGATACATTGATAAGAGTAAGAATAGAGATGGAGGAAGATGGTTCCAGGCTCATTGAAATCCAGGGTCTTGATATATGAATGTCTTAGCGATTGACACAGCCACCGAAGTGCTTGGCATAGCTTTGAGCACTGGTGGTGAGCGGCGGGTAACCACTGTTAGAATAGGACTTAAACACTCCGAAACTCTTCTGCCATGGATAAAGCTCCTGATAGAGGATTCGAGAATTCAGCTTGATGACCTCCAGCTTATTGTCTGTTCACTTGGTCCCGGCTCCTTTACGGGCTTAAGAATTGGCCTGGCTGCGGCAAAGGGTCTGGCAGCAGGCTCTCCCTGTCCTTTGATAGGCATCCCCGGGCTGGATGCTCTGGCTTTTCGTTACCGGTCCTTCAGGGGAGTAGTAATACCGCTCTCAGATGCCCGCAGAAATATGGTTTACGCTGCTCTGTACAGGCAGGGAGAGAGAATTTCAGATTACCTGCATATCCCCCTGACCAGGCTTGCCCTGGATTTGCAAGAGTTCGACAATCTGCTGCTTACCGGTTCCGAAGCTGAAGTCTTGGCACGGATAATCGCAGAAGAGCAGAGCAGGGAGGGAGTAACCCTGGACAGAGGCCTGCCTTTCACCGACCCGGAAAGTCTGCTGGAAATCGGGAAAGAGCTCTTCGACCGAAAAGGCAATATTCAGTACAACCTTGAACCTCTTTATTTAAGAAAAAGTGAAGCGGAAATAAAACTCTACGGAGAAGCCTTAAACCATGAGTGACAATATCAATATGGATCAAGCTGAGGAACTGCAGGAACTGGATCGTCTTGAAGAAATAACAGCAGACGCGGAGCCCCCTACTCCCGCCCTACTCAGCTACAGGTATGTAACCATGCAGCAGAAGAGCAATGCCCGGAGCCCCTCACCCACTATGCTTTTAGATAAGAAGCTTAATATCCAGTGGGTTAATGAGTCCTTTAAAGCTCTCTATGGCAGCCAGGCTGCAGCGGTTGGACGGCAGCTCTCAAATTTTTTTACTCAGGAGATAAAAGATAGCCGGCACGGCAACCTTATACAGGGGATTACCTCTCCCAAATCAGGGTTCAGCTGGCTTGGAAGAGTGGAAAAAAAGAGCAGAGACCGCTTATCGGTGATTGCCAACCTGTTGATACTGCCAATTTTTGATTCCCCGGAAACCGGCACCCTTCCCGTAGGTTACATGGGCATACTGGATAATATCAGCGCTGAATTACGGCAGATGCTGCGCACAACCTATGAAAGCCTCCTGGGAGCCGCCCGCCTGAAAGACAACGATACGGGAAACCATATTGAGCGGGTCAATCGATATGCACGGAAAATGGCCCAATCTTTGCTTGGAATAGATGAATATCCCGAAGTTGACCGGGAATTTATTGAAACTATCGGTTTCCTGGCTGCCATGCATGATATAGGAAAAATCGGCACACCCGATGACATTCTTAATAAAGAGGGCCCCCTTGAGGCCTGGGAATGGGAAATAATGCAGGAACATACCCTTAACGGCGCTTTTATTATGTCCAGTTACCCCAATCCCATGGCTAAAGAGATTGCCCTGCGCCACCACGAGCGCTGGGACGGCAGCGGCTATCCCCATGACTTGAGCGAAAACCTGATCCCCTTAAGTGCCCGCCTGGTAGCTATTGGCGATGTCTACGATGCCCTGCGAATGAAACGCAGTTATAAACAACCCTTCAACCACCAGGAAGCACAGAAAATAATAATTAAGGACAGCGGCTCTCACTTCGATCCCAGCCTGGTCGAGTACTTTATAGAGTTGGAAAATGATTTTTACCGGATCTACGAAGAACTGAAGGATCCTTAATTTTGACCGACTTTTTTCCCCATATTTTGAAGCACAATCGCTATTTGCCCAGGATTAGAAACGGACACCTCTCTTTGCGGAGTACATGACTCAGGAAGTCCTGCTGGATCTTCCCCATCGGCAATTTGTCTTTACTGTTCCACCTAAAAGCATACAGCTGATCCGCAGATATGGGCTCTATTCCTCCCGTACCAAGGGGTACTGGGCTGATATGCCGTATGTAGCCGAACGTACTCCTACCGGTTGGCAGGAACACCACCCGGAAATAGATAAGGATGCGAAAGGAGCCTATTTCGATCCCGCTGCAAAGTGATGGTAGTTAAAAAATTTGAAATATTTAGTAATATTACTTGACAATTAATATTGTTTAATGTATAGTATTATACGAAAGGTAATATTATGAATATACAGTTGAAAAAAGGAATACTCGATGCGCTTGTACTATCAATCCTTAAAAATAAGGATCTCTATGGATATAGACTGTCAGAGCAGATTAACAGCATCGTTCATACTGCAGAAACCGCCCTGTATCCGATACTAAGGAGGCTTAAAATGCAGGGTTATCTTACAACGTATTCGGTGGAGCATAATGGCCGCTTGCGGAAATACTACAGTATCACAGAATCCGGCAGAGTCCACCTGGATGAGCGTATCGGTGATTTGTTTGAATTAAGCAAAATAATAGAGACTATTGTGGAAGGGGATTAAAAATCATGAAAAAAATATTTAAAGATTATATTAGTAAAATACGGTCCGGTTTAAAAGGCTGGACTGCGAAAAGTATCGATGAAGCGGTGAGTTATTATGAGGAGTTTATAGAAGATGCCGTTGAGCAGGAGATACTTGAGCAGGAGATACTCGACCGTCTTGGAAGTCCGCGAGAGATAATAGATACAATAAAGACAGAGAGCAATATAGGCAGAACAGAGAAAAAACCAGGCCCTCTCGGGCTTATGAAAAGTATTCTCGGTGTTCCTGCGCTTAAAGTATCAATCTTTTTGGGGGGGCTATTTCCAATAGTAACGGCTTTCCTTTTGTATATACTTTCTGTAGCCCTGTATATTGCAATTGCCGGTGGTGTGTTTATCTCCGTATATGGAATCCTGCAGATACAGCCGCAGTATGTATGGGGAATTATAGGCATGGCCGGGCTGGGACTGTTGTCTGCCGGGATATTCGGTGCTTTGGGATATTTAATCTGGCAATTTGCAAATCTCATTACAGTCCATACGATGAAGCTTTTAAGAAGATACCTCCGTAGAAACAAAGATAGAAGGATAAAGGAGCAGGCATTAGATATTGATACAGGGAAAATGGCAACCGGAAAAAAGAGAAGAATAAGAACTGTATTGATCTCATTTGCCGTTATCTGTTTAATCGGGGTAGTTATGCTTATTCCCTCCGGTTTGCCGGCAAGATATTTTTCCATCTGGAATAGTGCGATGCCTTCCTCCTTTACCGTTAAAAGGGGAGAGTTTAAGCCCGATGAGATAAAGGCAATTTCTATAAAAACCCTTAACTCACAGGTTGTGCTTAAAAAAACTATTTCAAATGTAATCATCGTATCGTACCAGGAGCCTGACTGGATGGAGGGCAGAATTGATCAGAACGGCGCTAACATTGTCTTTACAGAAACATCGAATGGGAGATTGCCCTATATGCAGTTTGTTTCCCGACATGAAGGGATGACGGAAGTTACGGTAATGCTTCCGAAAACCTATACGGCAGAGAGTATTAGTATTAAAACAAACGGCGGGACAGTAAAAATAGAAGGCCTTTCGGATATGTATGACATATCAGCGGAAGCCGGAAAAGATAAAATAATTCTCAATAATAGGGTTCTATCGGATACCCTGTTTCAAAATAAAGGTAGGGGCATGGGTGTTATACGGATAGAAGACAGAAATGGAATGGTTAAAATTGATTAGACGAAAAAGGAGAGTTGATATGAGTAAAGTAGTTGTAATAACCGGAGCAACTTCCGGAATAGGTTTTGCGGCGGTAAAGGAGTTTGCCCGGATGGGTATGGCAGTAATCGGAGTTGGAAGGTCGGACCAGTCATGTAAGACGGCCCTGGCCGAGATAGGAAGAGAATCGGATAATGAGGACATCATATATATTCCCGCCGACCTCTCATCGCAGAAACAGGTTCGGAAGGCTGCAGGGGAAATTACCTCCATAGTTGACAATAGGTATAACGGAACAATTGATGTACTTATAAACAACGCCGGTACCTTCTCCGGCTGGTATAGAGCGACGGAGGACGGTTATGAACTGCAGTTTGCAGTGAATTATCTATCCCATTTTTTGCTTACAAACATGCTTTTGCCCAAACTGGGGATATCGGTGGATATAGGAGAGACCGGTAAGCCTGGCATTGCCGCTACAGGCCGCATTATTACTATAAGCTCAGGTTCTCATTACCATACCAGGATGAACTGGAAAGACATTATGAACAGAAAACGCTACAACTGTCTAACGGCATACAAACAGTCAAAGCTTGCAGATGTCCTTTTTACCTATGCCTTAAACAGAAGGTTTTCAGACTCACATAATATACGCGCCTATGTTGTAGACCCCGGACTTGTAAATACAGCTATCGGAGAAAAGAGGACAGGAGGACTTGTTAAGTGGTTCTGGGGAATGCGAAGAAAACACGGAATACAACCGGAAGAAGCTGCAAAGACAATAATCTACCTTGCTTCAGAGAATAACCTCATCCAGGAGGATGCAGTTTACTGGAAGGAATGCACTCCAAAGGAGCCCAGTAAGTACTCACAGGATAGGGATGCAGCATTAAAGTTATGGCGGGTTTCGGAAAGATTGTGCGGTATACATGAACAAGGCACTAATGATATTCATCAGAAAGTAGAAAACGGTAAACCGGAACAGAACACTGACACTGGCTTGCAGAAAACAGAAAGATCTGAACCGGAACAGATGGATTCTCGCCGCCTTATTACAATTTCGAGAGGAGAAGCAGTATGAACAGTTACATATTAATAACGGGAGCTTCCGGAGGACTTGGAAAGGCTTTTTCTCTGGAATGTGCCGAGAGAGGATGGGACCTGTTCCTGACAGACAGAGACAGCAATATACTCGAGGAATTGGCAACAGGGATTAAAAGGCTGTATAACATTCGTGTTATTCATAAAGAATGTGATCTTACAGATGATTTATCACGCAACCGTCTATGGAGCTTTATAGAAGATAATGAGCTTAAATTTAATTTTCTAATAAATGTTGCGGGATTGGATTATGAGGGTATCTTTAATGAACAAAGTGTGGGGGAATTAGATACCATAATAAGGCTCAATATAAATGCCACAGTTGTAATGACCAACAGGATACTCAAATACAGGGACTATGCTCGACAGTTTCGAATAGTAAATGTTTCAAGTCTGGCTGCATATTATCCTATGCCGGTAAAGGCTACATATGCGGCATCCAAGCGTTTTATACTGGACTTTTCCCTGGCAATCGGAGAAGAGTTAAAAAGAGATGACGTTTCTGTTACCGTTTTATGCCCTGGCGGAATGCCTTCCAACGAAGAGGTCATAGAAAGCATTAAACTTCAGGGGTTTTTCGGAATGCTCACCACGAAAAATGTCGGATACGTGGCTTCACGGACTATAGATCATGCTCTAGGAGGGAAAAAAATATATATTCCCGGATCATTTAATGTACTACTGCAAATGCTTGGAAAACTGGTGCCGGCAGGCCTTATTGCCAGATTTATCGCAATGCGGTGGGAACATGCAAGAGCCTGTTCTTAACGATAAATACAAAAATTATCCGGATTAATATACGTTTAAAATGGTAGGGGGTTTAAAAATGAGCGGTGAGACAAGAAATAGTTTAAAAACGAAAAAAGCAGTTCTGGTAACCGGTTCTTCCTCCGGCATAGGGCATTCGATAGCGCTTTACCTTGCAGAACAGGGTTTCCTCGTTTTTGCCGGGGTGAGAAAAGAATCGGACGCAAAAAAATTGAAAAGTTTAGGAAAGTCGGATCTGATTCCTTCTTATCCCCTTGATCTAACAGACTTCAAAGATATAGATAATATTTCTAAGTTTATCAGAGAGCAGTTGATAGATAATAACGTTAAAGGGCTGTTCGGAATTGTAAATGTCGCAGGGGGAGGAAGCATCGCTCCTATTGAACTGTTGGATCTAAATAATCTACATAGGGAATTTAAAACAAGAATTCTCGGTCCAGTAGGGTTGCTGCAGTCTCTTCTTCCGTTAATACGGGAGGCAGAGGGTAGAATCCTGTGGATTGCAACGCCTGCAATAATACCCTCACCTTTCTTAACGGATATTCACGCCTGTGATTTTGCCGTTAATTTTTTAGTAAGAACCCTCAAAATAGAACTGCTAAAATGGAATACACCCGGCATACTTATACGATGCGGGGGAATAAAAACATCATCACCGGAAAGGACAATGAATGCTTTAAAAGAGGCTGTAAAGAAGTGGCCAAAGGAAAAATATGGTTTATATAAAGATGTCTTAAATAGAGAGATACTTGAGCTTACGGAGTTTGATAAAAAGAGAATGGAACCGGTTGAAGTTGCAAAAGTAGTCTATAGAGCGCTCACCGATAGGAAGCCAAAGAGAAGGTACAGAGTTGGATATATGTCCGGTTTTGCTGCTTTTTTAGAGCTGTTTCCACAAGCTGTCGTTGATTATATTCTTGAAAGAAAGTACGGGTAGGGGTGTGCCCTGGCATATTGCATAAAATCATTGGAATACTGGAATTAGTATATTAACCTAAAATATTCCGTAAACAGCTGTGGATTTATGCTTATAACATCTATACATAATGTAAGCTGTACTTACCTTATTAGACCGTAGAGTCTTCTTAAGCTTTCAGCCGGTTCAGCCACAGATTCAATTATAAATCCTTCTACACCGCTGTCCTCTAGAACCTTTACAGCACTCTCTATGGGTGCATTTCCCTTCCCTGTTTCAGCAAGCTCCTCTACTACTTTTATAAAATTAAAACCATAATGAAGTGAAGAAATCGTAATAGTTCAGCCCTTTTTGAGCCTTTTTGAGGTTTTTTTGTGATTAATTTTCGATAAAGACTTGCGTTCCTATTAAATATATGATATGCAATAATACATGCAGCCCCCTTTCAGCTATAGAGGCAAAATCTTAACAATAGACGATGTACATTACATTAGGAATCTGATTGCTGAGAATCCCGGTGTAAGCCGGTGGGCTTTATCAAGAAAGCTCTGCGTAGCTTGGAATTGGGTGCAACCTAACGGTGTTTTGCGCGACATGGTATGCAGAGGTCTCATGCTTCGTCTTCATGAAGCTGGATATATCAAACTACCGGCAAAGAAAAGGAATCCGGACAACCCCCTTGTAAACAGGAAGAGTCCTGAAAAAGTAGACATAGATCAAACGCCGATAACAAAAAGGTTATCAGAAATCCTACCACTTGAAATAAGACAGGTTCGGCGAACAC
>DRHE01000055.1 GCA_011049745.1 Spirochaetales bacterium
CTTCAGTTCATCGGCCGTGGAATCACTGCCTCTGGGCACATCTATCGCGCCGATTCCCAGAATTGCCAGATCTGAAATAAGCCATTCTTTCCTGTTTTCAGATATCAGTCCCAGGTGGTCTCCTCTTTTTACACCATAGGCTAAAAGTCCGGCACCCCATGCATTTACCAGCTTGTAAAGCTGGGTGTAGGAGGTAGGTAGAAATTCACCTTCTGAATCCTTGCTTAGAGTAGCAACCGATTCGGGATGTCTACTCGCCGTCTCTTTCAATAATTTAATAATTGTATCAGCCATGACCAAACGGTATCATGGAATTATTCATCTGTCAATTAAAAAATGCGGAGTTAAGAGCGAGGCTGTAAGCGAGCTATTGATTTTATCGGAATAATCAGGTATAGAGGCGGTATAGGCGAGCAGGGAGAATATTACAATAATGAGAACAGTTCTGTTTATTCTAATAGGTTTTTTTTGTTTCAGCAGCCCCGCTTTGGCAGAAGCAACTCCCCTTCTTGACGACTGGAGCTGTGCTTTTTCAATTTTTCCGCGCGATGATCCTCCGGCCGGTTCCTGGATTTCCTGCCCTTTTCCCGGTGTTGTCAGCGACTATGCTCAGAGCGCAGAGGGATATATCTGGCTGAAAACCCGGCTGAAACCTGCAGAGAATCCCGCTGCTCTGCTTTTACCGCCCCTCGGATTGGGAGCCAGAATATTCCTTGACAGTGAATTAATAGGCAGCACCGATGCGGAGGCAGGCAATATTGTTTTACCCTTGAATATTTACCGCGGTTATCCACTTGGTCAAGCAGCGAGCGCAAAAAACCTCTATATCAGGATTTATCATAATCATTACTCCTGGCTGGAAGAGGGGATTAGAATTGTAGACTTGAATACTATGGAGCGCCAACTTTTTCTGTTAAATTTTCGAAAGTTTTACCTACCCTTTTGCTTAGCCCTCTTTTTACTCTTCCTCATGATTCAGGCCGCGTATCATTACTATCTGGAAAAACACAGCTATTACCTGCTGCTCAGCCTGCTTGCCCTGAGTGCAGGCGCGGTCTGTATATCGACTTTAATACTCGGCTATTTTATGCCCTTTGACCTGGTTCTGAAAATACGCGGTTTTTTCGAGCTTTCAGTCGGGGTAATACTGGTTTTATTTGTCGCTGATTATCTTCATACTCTGAGATTGCGAATACTGCTGCCCATAGCTGCTGCTTTTATTATCATCGGGCCGGCTGGTTTTGCCTTTTCCGCATCTGCCAGCCTGCACATAATCATCTATTTCCAGAGAGGTGTTGTTCTGCTCGCTTTCGCGAGCGGGGCAGTGTTGACGTTTATTAAGCTATCACGCAATGTCCGAAAAGCTCTTCCTATTGTTTTGCTTCATTTCTTATTACTATGCCTGTTGATCTACCAGGTGGTTTTTTCCCGGCAACTTCCCCTCTTTATCCAGAGCAGCTTTTTCTTTCAACTCGCTTCAGCCTTTTTTATTACCTATATGATCAATCGAGAGTTATACCGCAGCAACAAGCTATATGCCAGGACTACTCGCGAATTTATTGAGCGTGTGGAAGTGGACTGGGAGATGATAGAGAATATCAAGAAGGGCAAGGAAAGGCTCAAAGGGCGTAACCTGGAAAGTATGACCCTGGCAGTACGCCTTACGGAGAGCGCTCAAAAACAGGCGCTCACCATCGGACAGATAATGGCTTCTATCCAGGGCGCCGCTTCTGCTGAAAAGGAAGTAATGGGCAAAGAGGGGGAGATCCTCACTTATACAGTTGATGTGGACTCCCGGATTACCGATTTCAGCGGACAGATACAGAACACCCTGAAAGGTTTGGAAGAGCTGCAGCAGCAGTCTTCCCTGATAAAAAAGTCGGTGAGTCAGATTATCGGGATCGCTGATAAGACCAACATGCTCTCGCTTAATGCCTCAATTGAGGCCTCAAAAGCGGGTGCAGCAGGTAAGGGCTTTGCCGTGGTGGCACAGGAAATTCGTAAACTTGCCGATCTTACCCGGGTAGTGTCCGACCAGGTAAACTCTATTATAGGCGAATCCACTAAAGGTGTGGAACGTACTTTTGATCGGGTCAAGAACATGGATGCCGGTTTTACCGAGATCATGCGGGAGAGCGATAATATCAGGGAGATGATAGAGCAGAATTTTTCTGCTTTAGAAAATGTAGGCCGGGCCCATTCAGAGATCCAGGATGGGATTGCCGGCTTAGATAGAATTATTAGAACTGTACTGGAAGTCTCCCGGGATATGCGCCTGATAACCAATCAATTGGCCACTGCTTTTTCCTGGTTTGAAACCACACTTGGTGAAAGGGATGCCCGCGAAGCGGAAAGACCTTTGCCTGCCGGTGATAAGGCCGATGTTATTGATGGTGAGACGGCGCCCCTGAGTATCGAGTCAGCAAGCGCGGCAATTTTAGAAGAGGTTGAAGAGCTTCCGGCCCCCGATATTGGGCTTGCGGATGAAGGCACTTTAGAAGAGGTTGAAGAGCTCCCGGCCCCCGATATTGGGGCCGCAGAGGAAGTTATTGAGGAATTAGAGGTGATCCCGGAAGTGCCGGGGGCACCAGAGGCACCATTGCCGCAGCCACCACAGTCACCCGGGGCAAAAGTGCCAGGGGCAACTGACAACAATTAAAACAGTATTAGCTGCCTTCTCCTACCAGACAGAGC
>DRHE01000056.1 GCA_011049745.1 Spirochaetales bacterium
GATGCCGCTGATGTTTTCGGCTGCCTGGAAATCAGGAACCGCGCAACTATAGGCGGAAATATCGTACATGCCTCTCCTGGGGCTGAATATGGAACTCCCCTGTTTGGTTTTGAGGCTGAAGTCGAGGTTACCGGCCCCAATGGCAGCAGAATCGTGCCGATAGACAGGTTCTGGTTTGACCTGGGCAGTGTAGAACTTAAAAAGGCAGAAATTCTAAAGAGGATCCTGCTGCCCAAAAGCGCTTTACCGGTGTCAAGCGGCTACCTGCGGCTGAGCCGGGTCAAGGGCATGGACCTGGCATCTCTGGGTGTCTCCGTGGTGGTTATCAATCCCGGGCAGGCGAATAAAAGGGAGATCAGGGTTGCCATGGCAGCGGTACAGAGAACACCCTACCGCAACAGCGAGGTTGAAGAACTTCTGAGCCATAAAGAGATTGATATAAACCTTATTGAAGATGCAAAAGCCGGGCTGGCAGCAAGCATAGCGCCCAGGGAGTCCAGTTTGCGCGCCAAACCCGCCTATAAAAAGGCCATGGTCGGCACTTTAATGGAAAAGATCCTGAAAAGTCTTAAAGTTTTGTAGGAGAAGCCCGTGCACAAGATAACTATAGGAGTAAACGGCAAACCCTACAGTTTGTCAGTTCCGGCACAGATGACCCTGCTGGAAGTGCTCCGCGAAGAGCTCGATCTTACCGGCACCAAAGAGGGATGCGGCAATGGCGAATGCGGCGCCTGCACAGTTATTATGGATGGCCAGGCTGTACGCAGCTGCCTGATCCTCGGTGTAGAAGCCAATGGCAGGGAAATTGCCACAATAGAAGGGATCGCTGAATCAGGCGAGCTCCAGCCGATTCAGCAGGCTTTCATAGAGGAAGACGCGGTGCAGTGCGGATTTTGCACTCCAGGCTTTATCATGGCCATTAAAGCGGCTATTGATAACAATCCCGCACTGAATGATAAGCAGATGATGGAAGCCCTGGGCGGCCATTTATGCCGCTGTACCGGCTATGAGACTATATTTAAGGCTTTTAAGCGGGTCAGGAAAAGAAGTGTAGAACAAAAGGAGTAAAAATGTCGCAGGAAAAAGCACGTCAGATAATCAAGGATGCAGGTCACTGTTTTTTAGCCACCTGTGCGGATGGACAGCCGCGGGTAAGACCGATGAAATTTGTGGTGACCGATGACTTCAAATTCTGGTGCGCAGGCGGTAAATATCAGCGGTAAAGTCAAGGAATTTGAACAGAACAGCAGGGTTGAGATCTGTTGGGTGGACAGTAAAAAGAATCAGCTCAGGGTAGAGGGCATTCTTGACATGAGCAGGGGCGCGGAAAAGAAGCGCAAGCTCTTTGAGCTTCACCCCGGGATGAGGGGTCTCTTCAAGGATGAGCATGACCCCAGGTTGGTACATGTGGAAGTAATGCCGACCAATGTGCGCTGGAAAGAACACAGGTTCGGCGAATACAATCAGATAGAGCTGTAATATCATTAATAATATCCCTGACCTTTGCCTCCTTAAACCATGGATAATCTTCATAGGAAAGAAAGTATTCCTTTTCACTTATGAAGAGCCAGAAGTCATGGCTACCAATATTGGCTACTTCAACTTCTGCAAGCGGCTACCGGGCTTTTCGGGGATTGTTCTTTCAATAAATCCATGTTCAAGCAATTCAGTTACTCTTCTTTTTAATGCACCTGTTCTTCTTTACTCATCCCGGCAGGGAGACCGCCGGGACTTATAATCTCCACACGGTCCCGGAAAATATAAACCTGTATGCAGGCTGTGGAACGGTAATCCCGATGAGCCAGAGCATTGACCACCGCCTCTCTTAGAGCATCTACGGAAAGTTCCAGCCGCTCAATGCGACCGGTTGCCGTTATGATGAATTCTGTATTCAGCTTTGCCTGAAGATAGTTAATAATATTCTGGTAAATAGAATAGAGATCGCCGGTGTACTCCTGTCTATCCGGAATATTCGTCCGGGTTGTACCCATAAACAGAGCGCATAGAACCTTTGCGCTTATAGAATATTTTGTAATATCTTTTGCCAGCATCCAGGCGCCGGCATAGGTTAACCTCTCGTCTTTTTCAAGATGCAGATTTTCCAAAACCTGCATGGGTTCAATGTTTTCCGGAATCTTTGCCTTTTTAATAAAAGACTGCCACATTTCTTTTGTCAGATCTTTTTGAAGATTATAAGAATCACAAAGGGTTTCATCAAAATGGATAACTCCTTCCTGAAAGAAGAACTCCCGTATTTCATTACGGTTCATCTGCTTCAGAAGATGCCCCGTCGCGTAGATAGAATTTCCCTGAAAAGGAATAGGGCTTGCTGTTTTGCGCGGGTACAGTAACAACAACTTCCGTATCCACACTTTCCACATTAATAATTAATGCCGGATCAAAGGAGCGGGCTATACTCTGTAGCTCCGATTTAAGTTTATTATGTTTCTGAACTCCGCAGATAACACCTGAATCTTCTACACCGATAAAAACATATCCGCCGCTGGAATTAACAAAGGCGCATAACTCCCTTAGAATCAGAAGACATTCTCTGTCTAATCGGACGATATTCCTGTTCTTCATCAGATATGTCAGCAATATTGACTATCAGAACATCGTTCATTTCCTGATTGTAGTATTCCTTGCTTCCCATATCTCCATAATAGAGTCTGGCTCCCAACGGGCTCTCATCTTCAAGAAAGATCAAACAGTTTTTATTTCTGGAATTATATTTAAATGTGCCAACCGGAGAGATTCTCAAGAATATTTCATGATATAGAATACTGGCATTGGTCAGGATCAGGTTGTTAGGCTGGTAATTAAACCAATCTTTTATCTTTATTCCCAGCTCAAAATCACTGTCATCTCCCGCGTCATCAATTTCCGATTTTTTGGGCAGCAGCTCTTTTGCCACATCCACGACGGTCCAGCCTTTTTTCTTCAGATAGGCTATGATTTTGTCTTTTTTCCGGGGCTCTTTGCCTACAATCCCTAAAAGCTTGAATCTTAAAGTATCTGCCTGCTGTAAATATCTGTTAATTGAATGCATTCTTAACCTTCCGACATTATTTACTACTACCGTTAATTGAGAGCGCTAATGCTCTTCTTTAAGACAATACTTTTATCGCCGATTTCAACTTCAGCCAGGACCTCTTCTTCATCCCCGTAAAGGGGCAGGCTCGCCTTGAGGACTCTTTTTTTTCCCTCCTTGACTGGAAGCACATCTGATACCAGGAGTTCTTCATCCGACCCTGAGAGATAGAATTTAACAAAAACCCGCGGCGATGCAGCTGCGGTTTTCAAGCTTTCCAGGGTAAGCGTAACATAGGCCGCATCCTGATAGGCCAGCGCGCTCAGTGTGAGTGCATAGCCCTCTAACTTACCCTTGTAAGAGCTTCTCTGGAATAAGCCGATAACCACAAATGCGATCAGCAACAGCAGCAATATATCCAGCAGGAGAATAGTTAAGGAGCGGTTTCCTCTAAAAATACCGCCCTTTCTCTTTGCAAGGTCAGGGGCTCCCTCCCTGGAAAGCCTGTCCTCACGGTTATAGTGGAAATAGAGACCGTCGGAGCTCTCTCTCTTATCAATCATTCTCTTCTCCCTTAGCCAGCCTGTCACTTCGCCACCAGACTACTTTCACCTCCTGTTCTTCGCCCAAAAGACTATATAAAATCCCGGAGGCTGAAAGGTTCAATGCTTTAAAATAGAGATCGGAATCTTCCATTACCAGGTA
>DRHE01000057.1 GCA_011049745.1 Spirochaetales bacterium
CCGTCAAGGGTTCGTCTAAGACTTCGAGAGGCCAGGGTGCCGGGTGCAAATAATTGACCGCTATCAGGAACTAGTATACTCTGGAATGCTATGAGCATCAGGGCTAAAATTGTTTTTATCGTTTTACCATTGATCATTACTCCTCTTTTATTAACGGGCATAATTTCTTCGTTATCTGCCAGAAATGGTATTACTACTGTGGCCACAGAATTCCTGCTGCTTAAAAGCGAAGAGCTTATAAATTATGCGGACAGCCAGTGGAGCCTGCTGGTAGAGAATGAAATGGATAAAAATCAGGCCTTTATCGATGTTTCAATATCCGCTATTGGATCCTTCGCCCGGAATTTGATTCGTAGTGATACAGAGCTGATTTTTGCGGTTGATGAGCAGATCAATGTGGTTATGCAGACCGGCGAGACGGTCTTAACTGATGAAGATGTAGAGCAGATAACCATGTTGATGGCCGGGAATAAAATTGGGTGGCACCAAATTAGGATAGGGGGTGTTGAACGGGTTGCCCAGGCGGCAATTTTCCAGCCTCTAAACTGGTACATCCTGGTTACTGAAGAACGGGACACCTTTTACCGGACCATTAACCAGATAGTCTGGCAAACTGCTCTGATCCTTTCTATTTCCCTGGTGCTCTCGATTATTCTTTTATTAGCCTTTTCCAGCTACCTGACCAGGCCCCTTAGAAATATTGTCCTGGCCATGGAGGAGATAATCACCACCAATGATCTCTCAAAGAGGGTGGAAGTATTGTACCGGGATGAAACAGGAAAGCTTGGCCACACCTTTAACATAATGACATCTGAGCTGGAGAATGCCTATGAACAGATAAAGAGCTACGCTCTTAAAGCTGTAGTGTCAGAGACAAAGGAAAAGAAAATCCGGAATATTTTTCAAAAATATGTTCCCAAGGATGTAATCGACCAGTACTTTGCCGATCCGGAGTCAATGCTTGTGGGGGAGAATCGGATATTAGCCATTCTCTTTTCGGATATCAGAGGCTTCACCAGCATATCCGAGCGCCTGCGCCCGGATGAGATAGTGGAATCATTAAACCGGTACTTTGCTTCTATGGTTGATATAATTATGAGCCATCGGGGCATTGTTGATAAGTATATCGGCGATGCGATCATGGCCTTTTTCGGCGCACCGGTGCGTCACCGGGATGATGCGCTCCAATCGGTTTACGCCGGCCTGGAGATGATCGAGGCCTTAACGGACTTTAACCGCTGGCAGACAAAAAAAGGCCGCCCGGACTTCCGCATCGGTATAGGAATTAACTACGGCGCAGTTACTGTGGGCAATATCGGCTCTGAGAAGAAGATGGATTATACGATTATCGGAGACATGGTAAACCTCGGTTCCCGGATCGAGGGCTTAACGAAAAAATATAAGGAAGGATTGATTGTTTCTGAGTCTGTGTATAGGAAGGTGAAGAATGATCTCCAATGCCGTCTTCTGGATAAGGTGATGGTAAAGGGGAAAAAAATAGGAGTCGGGATTTATGCACCCCGCAAAAAATTGAATCTAAAAGAGGAAAAAGCCTGGAAATATCATGAGGCAGCTTCGAAGTATTACTACAACCGGGAGTTTAAGAAAGCGTTGCAATATTTTCTTCAGGTGCAGAATATTTTAACCGGGGAGGTGTGCTCGAAGTTATTTATTGAGCGCTGTCGGATACATATTAAGTCGCCTCCGCCTGCTGATTGGAATGGGGTCGTAGCGCTCTCGGAAAAATAGGGAAGGATTAAATTATGGAAAGAAGAGAATCTAATCGAGAAGAGCTGGGTTTCCAGGTTGAAATATCAATGGAAGATGGAGCTATTATGTGTACCCTAATTAATTTGTCTGAAGTCGGCGCTCTATTGAGAATTAATCCGGAACAGAATGGAATCCCAACCAATGACAATTTAGGTGAAGACGTAAATTTTGTTTTAAAGCAGGCGTCAGCTGTTGATAGGGAATATACCGGAGAGATCATTCGTCTATTCTATAAGGATAATGCAGAGTTCATAGCTCTAAGGTTTTGGGAGAAATATAAAGAGCTAAATTAAAGCTCTTCCAGCAGCTTGTTGGTCCTTCTGCCGAATTCCAGGTATACCTCTTCAGGATCTACCCCTGCTGACAGATCGCCGCCCAGATGGATCTGCACGGCCATGTGTGGTTCGATGGAAAAAGCCCCTTTATAACCGCCGGCCAGCGCATCTGCAATTATCTCCCTGACCATGCTCCAGCCTGCGGCCGGATAGGTATAGACAACCTCTCCATCTTCACTGAGCTTACAGTCCTTTATATGAATATGTTTGATAAAGGGTCTCGCCGCTTCATAGAAACTCCAGCTCTCCTCCCGGGGGTGTCCTTCAGCCACCGGGTTGCCCGTATCAAAAACAATCTGGAAATTAGGGGAGTCCATCTCTTCCAGTAGAATTCTTAAGTTCTCCGCTGATCTGCCCCCCCAGCCGGAGCAGTTTTCATGTACCAGGGTTATATTCTCGCCTGCCGCTATGCGGGTCAGTTCCTTTAAGCGCCTGAATACCTCTTTCCGCCATTCCCTTTGCTCAAGCCCGTCATTGGGATAGGACATTATGCGGATATATTCAGTTCCCAGCCGCCTCATCCTTACCACTGAGCGC
>DRHE01000058.1 GCA_011049745.1 Spirochaetales bacterium
CCTCTCCCTTAACCTCTGGACACGCCTTCTCGGGATATGTCCACCCCCCAATGAAAAACGCAAATACCAAAAACGCTCCCCCGCATAGCGACTGCATTATTATTTTATTCCATTTATTCATTTCTCCCCCATTATGAGCCGATAAAGATAAACCCAATTGCCAAGCCTGATAAAGTTACCCTCAACATCATCTGGCATGATATACCCTAATTTCAAAGCCTTCGCCGTGATCTCGGTTCCGGGCCAGTATCTCAGTTCAAACTTGTTAATCATTGATGTCTGTGGCAGGCGCTTTATGAAATGTCTCGTATCTGATAACGACTCGGGAGTATCGAACGGATTGTCAATAATGAAATCATACTGACCTGTAATTCCGACGTCTTTTATCTTATGCGCAACATCTAAAACCTGCTCCAGAGTTTCCTTGCGGTTGAATATCGTCTCCCGGATGTATTTAGAACCGCTTTGAACACCTATCCGGATCGATTTAACACCTGCAGCTTTGGCCAGTTCCAACATTTCTGAGGTAACCACCTGGGCATGACCGGCACACCAGAAATTCAAACCGCTGCCTTTGAATTCAAACATAAATTCTTCCAGCCACTCCAAATCATATATAAAACTGGGGTCCGTAATCGTGAGTGTCGTCAACCCCGGAAAGACTGTCCGGTAATAATCGACTTCTTCCTTGAAATACCTGACGCTCTTTCGAACTGGCTTGCGCTTTAGGATACTCTCCTGACAATATGAGCAGCTATAAGAACACCCGCGGGTGGTATAGACAGACATTCTCTCAGGGGGTTTAGGTTTCGCTAAAGCGTAGGTGTCGCCGCCGTAGTATTGGAAGGGGAGTATATCAAGGTCGGTGAAAGGAAGTGAACCTGAACCATAGTACTTGCCCCCTTCGAGAATGTAAGTCATTGCCCATTCTCCGTCACCAACAACCACATAATCAGCATACGGCTTACACCCTTCAGGGTCGCCGGTAGGATGAGCGCCACCGATTATAATCTTACATTCGGGTAAATGCTGACGAATCGCACCGTACAGCGCAAGGTACATCGGAAATACAGGAGAACGAACGCTCACGCCTATAAAATCAGGATTGATGTCCTGCATCACCGGTATCAGGGATTGAATTTCTTGCGGAGAATAAACTCCATCGGTGTAGGTGGATTCCTTGAAATATATACTGGTGATTTCATGACCTTGATCTTTAAGGTACGAATGAAGCCCACGGATGCCTATGCTGTAGAAATCATATAGGGCTATCAGGATGATTTTAATGGTTGCCTCCTATCCTATTTGGTATTAGTTAGGCGTTTCCCGTTGCTTGCTTGTCTCCGTTGCCGCCCTCACTCTTCAGAGCCACATCGACACCCTTTTCTAACGCATCTACCTGGGCTATGTCAATGTCTAATTCGTGCTTGTCGATATCGAGCTCATGTTTATCAACATCAAGTTCGTGTCCATCGACGGCCAGCTCAGTATTAACAACAGTCTGCTGGGTATCTGCTACCAGCTTAGCAATCTTGGCTTCCAGCTCAATCATTTTTAACTGGGTTTCGGCGTTCTTCAACTGGGCTTCTTGCAACTGAGCCTTCATGCCCTCCATTTCGAGCTGTGCAACCATCTGCTGCTGTTCTTTATGCGCCTCAAGCTGTTCTAAAACCTGCTGCTTCTTTTCTTCTGCGGTTATGTCCTCGTTTTCAGGCTCGATACCGAGTATAGGCTTCAGCTTTTCAAGCAATAACTCTTTGTTGGGTAAATCTGACATCTCAAATGCAGCTATCAGAAGCGTCGGAACAGCTTCAGGAGGTGATTTCTCGATAGCGGCGTACAATATTTCCATATTCTTTTCTCTGATCGTATCGGTTGAAGGCGTTTCGCTCACAACACAGTCAAATTTGCCCTGGGTGATGTTGTTCTTCATTCCGCCTTCCTGGGCCTGGTTGACTGTGATGAATCGCTCGGCGCCGGTCAACCGGTCTGTGACCCTCAAAACCTTCTCATATCGCCAAAATGTTTGAATATTCGATATGTTCTGCTCTCCGATCTGTTTCATCGATCGGCGGAGATTATCAAATAGCGTCGCTGTAGTGACCGTAGCCCGTTGAACCTCAATGTTTTTGGCTACTCCGGATTGGCCAGGTTCCTCATAGCCCATAGCGCCACGGGGCGTACCGGCTATTTCCCTGATCTCCAATTCTGATTGCTGCATCAACTTAGCCTGGAATTCAGAAAGATTAGCCATCTCTTCAATTTTGAGCTTTTTTATCCCTCCGTCTTCCACCACCATAAACCCGTCTAATTTGTTGGCTTCCGCGTAGAGAGCGTCCAGAGCATCGGCGTCCCCCTCGGGAACAGCACCCTTTTCGACCGTAATCCGTCTTTTCTGTAGCATCGCCAGCCACATTGACCGGCGCTTATTGGTTTCTTCATTCTGGCCCCTGATCTGCCTCGGGACACCATAGGGAAAACCGTACCTGTCAAGATATCCTATGAACGGCGTAAACGGAAACTGGTCATGGCCATACGGTGTAGCTTCGTCCTGCAGGAGCAAATGCTCACCAAAGAACGTCATCACACGCATTTTCTTGACTATTGCTCTCAATACCTCCTGGCTGCCCTCAATGGCCTGATACGCATCCCGGGGGGCCAGAATGAAGAAACCAATAAGCGCCGGTCAATGTGGCTGGCG
>DRHE01000059.1 GCA_011049745.1 Spirochaetales bacterium
AGGGGTATAGCTGCTTCAGTGTTCAGAGATTGGACCGCCATCTGCTCAATAGTGTAATCCAGGGAAAGAGTATTGCGCAGGGTTGCCAGATCATAGGTTAAATAGGCCTCCTCTTTGGCTGCAGCCAATTTTTTTCGTAAGCCCTTCGGGTTGACCGCCGCTAAATTATTATATATTTCATCGATATTCCGGTAATCAGCAAGCAGTTTCTGAGCGGTTTTTATTCCGACTCCCTTAACCCCCGGCAGATTATCAGACTGATCTCCCGCCAGAGCCAGATAATCTATTACCTGCTCAGGATCTATTCCCCTGCTCTCAACCACCTCTTCTCTGCCCACTTCCCTATAGCTCCCAGTCAATTTCTCATATTGAAGCACATACACGTCCCCGCCCACAATTTGCAGGATATCCTTATCATTGGAGAGGATGTAACAGCCTCTGGACTCCCTGGTGCACACAGATGCTAAAGTGGCAATTATATCATCCGCTTCAAAACCCTCTTTGCGCAAAACAGCTACTCCCATGGCGCCAAGTATCTCTTCCAAAACCGGAACCTGGGCATGAAGATCTTCAGGGGCCTTCTCCCGGTTGGCTTTATATTCGGGATACTTTTCATGCCGGAAAGTAGGCGTTTTAGAATCCATAATAACGGCAAGGTAATGTGGATCTCTTAGTTTCAGGAGCCGGAAAAAAGAGCGGAAAAAACCGAATACTGCCGAAGTATTCTCACCGGCAGGGTTAAGAAGGGGATTTTTCAAGAAGGCAAAATAAGACCTGTAGATCAGGCCATAGCCGTCAATCAGATAAAGAGCATCTCTCATAAAGAGATGTCAACCATTGAAGGCACTCCAATAGTTGCATAGGGTGAAGCAGCGGTGAAAGCGTGGGGTAAATTCTTTATCTGCAATCTCAGGTTCTCCATTCTATCTTTCAAAAGAATGCGGTTCTTCAGGTTCCTGCCGGTAACCATACCTTTGAGTTTTTCTAAAGAGATCTTCAATTCAGGAATAGTAGCTTCTTTTTCCGGAAAGGCAACCCGATACATATCTTCCAGAGGATTTATTACCCGCTGAATTGAATAGATTTCCTGAATAATAGACTGCTCAAGCTGAATATGCTGCTCCAGTTTTTCCATATCGTCATTAATTATCGCAGCCTCTTCTTTTTCCAACAGATTCAAGTAATTCCTGAATTTATCGCGCTGGCGAAGCAGGGTTTCTCTTAACTTTTTTAAAAGCATAACGCGTTCATCTATCGAAGTCTCAACTGAAATCATTCTAAAATCCTCCTACCCTGCTATATTTACACCGCCGCCCTGCCCGGTGCGGCTCTCCAGGTCTCTGCGCTCCGATACCTCGGCCCAGGCGGACCTCAGTTCCAGGAGCAGTGCCTTGACTTCACCAAGAGGATTGATGCTTTTCCGGACATTCGCCTCCAGCAACTGACGATTCATAAAAACATATAAACTGAACAGGTTTTTAGAAATCTCACCGCCTCTTTCAAAATCCAGTGAAACCATCAGCTCGGTAACAATATCCTGTACTTTGATTATGTTGTTGCTGATCTCATCATAATGCTTATCTGTTTCATCCATACTGTCCAGAGCCAGATTCAGATATTTAATTGCACCATCATAGAGCATTACAATCAATTTTCCCTGATTGGCTGTTTTTATCCGAGTTTCCTTATAACTTTTAAGTTGGTCAATTCTATTCAAGGTTTTCCAAGCCCCCCTTAGTAAGATATTTCCTCTTATCGGCCAGGTTTACAACTAATAAAACACTGTTAATCCTAAACCTTTGGGCCTTTGTTTGCAATAGCCGAATGGCTTCTCACGGTTACCTTGCATTTTCAACCAGGGTCGAGACGGTAACAATCCTATAACCTACTTTAACCAGATTATCGATCAGAATATCAATATTGTTGAAAAGATAATCATCCCGGCCTCCCTCTGACATCCCCACCTGGACCGGAATGATGGATCCAGGTTTCTTTTCTTTCATTATCCGTTCAATCAATTGGGCCGCAGGAAGATAAATATCCGGCGTTGTGTAAGCCGCTGCTCTGGTAACCCAATCCAGAGAATCGACATCACGTCCGATATAGGTATAATTCATTTCACGGGAAGCCTCAATTATCGCTGAGTTGACAAAGTAATAAGGAGCATGCCAGAAGAGAGAGAGTTCTTTTCCGGTTGCTGCAAAATAAGCATCTTCATTCCTGCCCAGACCGCTCGTGATAAAATCCTTATCCACCAGGAAACGGGAATCCGTCATATTGAAATAGGCATAAAAGAGAGAACCGACTTCATGGCCTGATTCAGCAATCTCTCTTACCGCGTCGGGATAGCGGCGGATAACCTCACCATTAATAAAAAAGGTACAGCGGAAATCATATTCGGCTAATGAGTCCAGTATAGGGGTTAATCCTTCAATGTTATCTATAGCGTTGAAAACCAGAGCAACTTCCCGCTGCCTGATCCTTGAGCCATGGCTGAAATTGGTGAAATCCGCTGCTTCTTCCTGCGACGGGAACTGCTCATAAACAAGATCCTCACCGGAAAAGAGTGGTATGGTTCCAAACCGGCGGATATCACGTACCATCACCATATTCCGGTAATTTCCCCGCGGTAAATTCTTTAAATAGACCCGGTAGGAATCTGAAGCCACATTGCGCTCTCTGACAGAATAGTTCTCTATCTCCTGCCAGTAATTCTGATCAAGAGCTGCTCCATAGGCTTTGCCGCCGCCTGGAATTATTAACTGAACTACATCCGTATTTGCATTGGCGGGAACATCTTTCGCGAAACCAAAGCTTTCAGCCTGGGAAATGGCCAATACCCTGGTTTCACCGCTCGAAAGGTTGTATAGAGCGCTGTACAGGGCTCCGGCAATTATAATTTCATCCTCCGCGGTCCACAGCACATGAAAAGCCTGAAGATGATCTATCTCACTTGCCTGTTTCCAGGTAATATAATTTTTCAGCACCACATTTTCATTATGGATCAGGGCTATTCGCTCTTCATCAGGAGAAATAATGCAGTCAACTACCCCCTGGTCTGAGGTTTGTTTAAAGACTAGCGGCAAATCATCAGTAGAGAGGGAGAGCCTGAAAAGGGCGCCTCTGCTTTTTCCCTTTTCGAAACTCACCGCGAGCAGGGTAATGATATCCGCAGAAGTCCAGAGCACTTTTTTAATCCGGGTATTTCGCGGCAGAAAGAGATAGGGAAGCGAAATTGTCCCGCCTGTTGAGAGAAAATCTTCAGGCGACAGGATATAAAGAAAGAGATTTCTCCCTCCTTTATTTAAAAGGATCTTGGAACCATCAGGCGCAATCCAGAAAGAATCGGAGTTGGGATCAAATTTAAAGGGCAGCTTACCGCTGATCTTGCCTATCTTTAAAAAACCGGAGTAGAGCGAGCGGGTAAAGAGTTCCCGACTGTCCATTGTATAAACGAGGTCACCGGATATATAGTAGAGATCGCTTCCCTTTCCCCATTTAACATTGCTTATGCGCCCTGCTCCGATCCCGCGAAAATTCTCAAACATTATACGCTGCTCACGCAGCTGGTTTATTGAATAATAGTACAGCCTGCCGCCCTTGCTATAGATTAAAAAAGCTGAATCAGGAGACCATAGGGCTGGCACACGCTTAAGAGATAATTCGACATCCTTTGATACTATAACCTCTTCTCCCTTCTCTAAATCAAAAAGAACCAGTGTTCCAAAGGCTGAAAATTTCTGTTTCAGGTAAACCAGGAATTTTCCGTCAGGTGAGATCTGGAGCGGATTGATCTTGCCATTCACTATGGTTCCTCCCTGCACAAAGGAGGGAAAAGTTTTAATCACTGAAAAACCCTTAAAATCAGCATCACTTCTAAAGACACCGAAGCGGTTCTGAATTTGCAGAACACTGTTATCTTCCAGCAGCATTACCCTTTCAGGGAAAAAAGTGAGCTGCCTGATGGCCTTTTTCTGCAGATCTGAAACGAAGAGAGTATCATAAGTGCCGAATCCCGGACTCTCCGTCCTTGCCCCGAAAATAAGCTTATGGGAAAGGGAAAGATCAAGATCATGAAAATCAACCTCAGAGAAAAGGGCTGTCAGAGTGAATTGAAAAAAAACTAAGAATATAATATATTTTCGCAAGCCTTTACCTCTTTTACCTTGCTAATTGTATATTCGGCATTGAGCAGTACAATTTTCACAAAATTATCTCATAGCGCTCTTCAACTGTGAGGGATTCCAATGCCGAGGATTCCGATAGCGATAACTGCCAAAGTTGACATAGCCTCCCCCTGATGGTAAAGTGTATTCATGCGTATTCTAATTACCGGCGGCGCCGGATTTATCGGCTCCCACGTAGCCGAGGCCTATATTCAGGGTGGCCATGAGGTTATCATAGTAGACAACTTAAACTCAGGCAGAAAGAAAAACATCCCCGGCAATGCTAAATTCTATCTACTTGATATCAGGTCTGCCGAAATCGAACAGGTATTCAAAATTGAAAAACCGGACCTGGTGAATCATCACGCCGCCCAGATCAGCGTTACCGTATCATCCCTCAATCCTATCCTTGACTCGCAGGTGAATTCGCAGGGGTTACTGAACATACTGCAGAGTTCGGTCAACAATGGAGTAAAGAAATTTATCTTCATCTCCACAGGCGGAGCAATATACGGCGATACCGATATCAGGCCGACGACTGAGGAGCACGATGCCCAACCCCTCTCTCCCTATGGTATCCATAAACTATTGGGAGAAAATTATTTAAGGTTCTATAATAGCCAGTATGGTCTGGATTATACTGTGCTGCGTTATTCCAATGTATATGGCCCGAGACAGAATCCCGAAGGAGAAGCAGGTGTAGTGGCAATCCTGATAAACCAGCTGCTATCCGGCCAGGTGCCTACCCTATATGCTTACCCCGATGAACCTGACGGCATGAGCCGTGATTATGTCTATGTGGAGGATGTGGCCGGGGCCAGCCTGCTGGCAGCAGTTAAGGGTTCAGCTGAAATGTTCAACATCGGCACAGAAGTCGCCACCAGGACCGGAGCCCTGTACCGGAAAATCGGCGCTTTTTTTACCTCTCCGCCTGAACCGCATTGGGGAGAACCCCGGCCGGGGGACCTCCGGAACAGCTGCCTGTCAGCCGCAAAAGCGAAGAGAGTATTGAACTGGACTCCTCGCTTTGACCTGGCCCAGGGCTTAAAAAAAACAGTAGATTATTTCAGGGAAAACTAAATGATTTACTCCAACCCCGACCAGATCGGTATTTTAGCCTGTCCAGGGGGAGAGGAGTTTGCCGACAAACTCATAGCCAGGCTGGAAAAGCTCTCTACAAAAAAAATTCGCCGCAAAATCCAGGCTCTATCAGAAAAATACCGTCTTTCCAGGAATGAGGTGATGCGGCTGATCAATTTTAGCATCGATCAACGCCGTACCAGCCTGAACCCTGAAACACCGGCGGATAAATTCAGACCGGCAAGCTTTAAAATACCCGCCCATTTTACCTGTTTCGCTAATGGGGAGTTCAAGACGGAACTGTTGTCTACAGTGCGCAACATGGATGTTTATATAATCCAGGATGTAGAAAACCACTACCCCCTGTCATTTGACAGTGGCAGCGACAAACAGGTACTTTCGGTGAATGACCATATTTTCCTGCTATTTGTTACTATTGATGCGGCCATGCAGGCGGGAGCCAAGAGGGTTACCGTAGTACTGCCGGCCTATCCCTATGCCCGTCAACATAAGAAAAAGGGCCGTGAGGGGCTTACCGCCGCCCGTTTAGGACAGATACTGGAATACCTTGGGGTTGCCCGGCTCATAACCCTGGATTTACATTCCAAGGAGATTGAAAACAGCTTTAACCGTCTACGTGTGGAAAACCTCCATGCTTCCTATCAAATCTTAAAGATACTTGCCCAAATCGAAGATTTGCAGAGTAAGGACCTGGTGATTATTTCACCCGATACCGGTGCCATAGACCGTAATAAATTCTTTTCCAGCTCCTTAAAAAAACCTTTAGGTCTGATCTATAAGGAACGTGATTATTCCAAGGTTTCCTATACCGCCAGGGACAGCAACATTATCAGTATCCGGCTTTTAGGCGAGGTAAAAGACAAGATAGTCTTTATGGCGGATGATATGCTGGGTACCGGCGGCACTATTCTAAAGGCCATTGCAGCGCTTAAGGATAGGGGAGCCAGGAGGATTATCTGCGCGGTAAGCCTGCCCTTTTTTAACGGCCCGGCAATAGAACAGTTTGAAGAAGCTTACCGCGATAACATTCTTTACCGGGTTATCGGTACTAATGCCGTTTACCACAATGCCGACCTGCTGGACAGGGAGTGGTATCTCAACGCCGAGGTTGATGATCTTTTTGCCCGTAGTATCTACCGTATCCATTACAACCTCAGCCTCAGCTCCCTGATGGACAATACCAAGATCATCAAGGATCTCCTGGAAAAAAACAGCAAACGTTCATTACCAGAAAAGTGATTTCTGCTCTTTTAAAAGTAAGGGATGAAAGAGTGCGCTCTTTCATCCCTTTGAATAAGGAGGAGTCTATGAACAAAGAAAAGCTACATAAATAGAAACAACTCTTCAATAAAAAGGTTACAGTTTCAGTATATCTTCAATACTGGTCAGCAATTCCAGAACTCGCTTCCCGTGGAAAATCCTGCCCGGTAAAGAGTCTGAACTGGATTCCGGCCTGGGCGGCAAGCATATCCCAGCCATTAATAACCCGGCATCCTGACTGCACCGCCCTTTTCAGAAGTGGTGTTAAGCGCGGAATGTAGATAATATCATAGACTATCTCACCACCCTTGAAGGAGTAATCGGGAATGGGGTCGTATTCCGGGTCCTCCTGGTTCATACCCACACTGGTAGTCTGGACAATTAAATCCGGATAATCAGCTATTCTTTCCTGCTCCCCAAGACTGCCGTAGGAGCAGCCAAAAACAGCGGCCAGCTCTTTTGCCCGCTCCACCGTGCGGTTGAGAATGAGCACTTCGACCCCCTCCCTGCGCAGAGCATAAACCACCGCCCTGGCTGCACCCCCGGCGCCTATGACCGCGGCACGGAGCCCTGCAGGTATCGCACCGCCCATACTCTCTTTAAGGGGAGCCGTAAAACCGGAAATATCGGTATTATAGCCGCAGCGTAATCCATCCCGCCATACAATTGTATTACAGGCGCCCGCGGCTTCAACACCCTCATCCCTACTGCTCAAGAAGGGGATCACCCCCTGCTTATGCGGTATGGTTACGGAAACGCCCCGGATATCAAGCACTTCTGCGAGCCGAAAAAAGGCTTCAAGGTTATCCACCTGAAACGGGAGGTATACGGCATCATCCATGGCACGCAGGGAAAAGCCGCGGTTTTGAAGCCCGGGGGATTCAGAGTGGATAACCGGATTGCCTATTACACCGAAGATCCTGACATTTTCATCTATCAGGGGGAAACGGTACAGATCCACCAGGGTTTGCGGGTCAACAGGGCCGGGAGCGGCCTGCCTGCCCGGGGTAGAGGAATAGGTTATGGAGGATCCCAGGAAAGTTGAGAGCACCCTGGTGGGGAAGCCCATGGGACCCATACCGAGAATAATCCGGTTTCCCCATCCATCCCGGACTTTAAGCTCCAGGGCCAACTCCACCAGCTTGAGCAGCTCCTGTGTATTCTGCACCATAACCGCCGCTTTTATAACTTCACCGGGATTACGCTTGATATTCCTGAGACGCCTGCCCAGGTCAGCGGGTACACCTGAAAAATCGTAGAAAGAACGGATTACAGTCACGCCGCTCACTTCAGCAGCCTGCTCAGTCTTTTGATCCTGAAAATCCTCCTCTAAATCAACATAGCGGTAGCCGGATGCCAAAGACCGCCTTAATATACCACAGCGCTCAGTCTCCGAACCTTTGAAATGTCCGCCGTCAGCCGCACGCCTTACTGTAAGAATTACCGGTTTTTTTACCTGTTCGGGAAAAGAGGAGAGAGCCGATATACTTAAAGGTTCAAGATAATCCGCACGCAATTCATAGAGGTCGCAGTAGGCATTGTATTTTTCTATTTCCTGGAGATTTTCAGTGATAGTGGCACCGGTTAATGATAGACAGAGGGATGATCGATTCATTTAGAAATCACTGCGGTAACAGTAGGCATCTACCAGAAAGCCGTTGTCAAAGGATAATCTAAGCCTGAGCGGATAAGCGCGGTCCTGCAAATTATAGAATAAAGAATTTCCCTCTCTCTTAAACGGCACACCAAGCCCTGCTATTACTTCAGCCTCGGAATTGCCCATTTTCAGCTTTAAAAACTCCCCGGGATATCTATTATCCACCCTGACCTGCCAAACCCGATTTTCAAACCAGAAAAGATAGAAATGGGAGTCATAGTAGAATACAACATCGTCCTGCCACTCCTCTTCTCCCCTTACAGGAAAAACCTCGACCGGGGTCCCAAAATCCTTATAAGCCTTTTCCAGTTCCATACCCACAATTTCAGCCAATTCAAGAGCCTGCCCAGCCTGCAAAGCAAAGCAGAAAAAGAGCACGCAAAGCAATAAGAAAAAGCTACTTCTCATCCAATACCTGCCTTACCTTGTGCAGCATATCTGCTTTTGCTTCAGCCATACATCATCCGCCTGATATCATTATAGAACGTCCGGCCTTTTTAAGACAAGCATAAGCAGCCCCAAACTTTAGCGCCCGGATAACCGCATAATTGATCGATTGCAGCTTCTAAAAAAGAAGCGGCAGGGTATTTACTAGTTCAGCAAAAAGTTATAAGTTCACCGTTTAATAGGAGTATAAGGTGAAAGAGATTAAGAGCCCCCAGGACGTACTGGAACTGATTAAGAATGAAGAGATCAAGGTTGTTGACCTGCGTTTTATGGATTTTCCCGGAATGTGGCAGCATATCTCAATCCCGGTAAGGGAGCTGCATGTTGATTCCTTTGCAGAGGGCTTTGGTTTTGACGGCTCCTCCATCCGCGGCTGGCAGAGTATAAATGAATCCGACATGCTGATGAAGCCGGTGGCAGATACGGCTTTTATCGATCCCTTTCTCAAAGATAAAACACTGGTGCTGATCTGTAATATCTGCGATCCCATTACCGGCGAGGATTATACCCGTGACCCGCGAAACATCGCCCTGAAGGCAGTAAATTATCTGAAAAGCACAAAAATTGCAGATACCGTTTATATCGGCCCGGAAGCGGAATTTTTTATCTTTGACGATATACGCTTTGACCAGAATACGCACGAGGGCTACTACCACATAGATTCAGTAGAGGGATGCTGGAATTCCGGCAGGAAGGAAGAGCCCAACCTGGGTTATAAACCGCGTTATAAGGAAGGTTACTTTCCGGTGCCCCCCACTGACAGTCTCCAGGATATAAGAAGTGAGATGATGCTCACCCTGGAAGAACTTGGTATTCCTGTGGAAGCCCAGCATCACGAAGTGGCAACCGGCGGACAGTCTGAAATTGATATACACTTCGGCCGGCTGGTCACCATGGCCGACAATATGCTCAAGTATAAATACGTTGTGAAGAACACTGCCAGGAAACACAATAAAACCGTGACCTTTATGCCCAAGCCCCTCTTCAATGACAATGGCAGCGGTATGCATATCCACCTTTCCCTATGGAAGAATGGCAGAAACCTCTTTGCCGGGGAAAAATACGCGGGGTTATCAGAAACCGCGCTCTATGCTATCGGCGGCGTTTTGAAACACGCCCCCTCATTATTAGCCTTCACCAACCCCACTACCAACAGCTATAAAAGGCTGGTTCCCGGATTTGAAGCCCCGGTAAACCTGGCCTATTCGAGGAGAAACCGCAGCGCAGCTATTCGTATACCCATGTACTCCCCTTCAGAAAAGGCAAAACGCTTCGAATTCCGCTGTCCCGATCCCAGCTGCAATCCCTACCTGGCCTTCTCAGCTCTATTGATGGCGGTAATCGATGGTATTCTCAATAAGATAGATCCTGGTGAACCCCTTGATAAGGATATCTATGATCTGCCGCCGGAAGAACTGGCCAATGTGCCCCAGACCCCCGGCTCTCTTCGGGAAGCCCTGAAAGCCCTGGATGAGGATTATAACTACCTGCTTAAGGGTGATGTTATTACTCCGGATGTAATTGAAACCTGGATTGATTACAAATTGACCAATGAGGTTCGGGCTTTAGATATGCGCCCCCATCCCTGGGAGTTCGCTCTCTATTACGACATTTAGATATATTATTTGAAGCCATGATCGCTACCTTTATCAATTGCGCAACCGTATTACTGGGTTCTCTGCTCGGCCTGTTGCTCCATAAGAAGATCACTGAATCCTTTAAAACGATCGTCTACACCGGCGCCGGCCTGGTAGCCATGGTGCTGGGTATGAGAATGGCCTTTTCCACCACTAAAATTGTTTACCTGGCCCTGGCCCTGATTTTGGGCGGCATACTCGGTGAGTGGTGGAAAATAGAGGAAGCCATTTTAAAGCTGGGTGAATTCCTTAAAAATAGATTTGCCGGGAATGAGAGCGGCAAAGATTTCAGCTATGGCTTTTTAAATGCATCGGTTCTCTTCTGTGTGGGTGCCATGACCCTGGTGGGCGCTTTCAAAGCCGGCGCCGAAGGTGATTATGAGCTGATACTTACTAAATCGGTAATGGACGGCTTTATGGCCGTTATGCTGACGGCAGCTATGGGAATCGGAGTGGCCTTTTCTGCTCTTACCATACTGCTCTATCAGGGAGGCATTACCCTGCTCGCCAATCAGCTTAAACCCCTGGTCAATGACCTCCTGTTGGCAGAGCTAACCGGTATAGGCGGCGTGATGGTATTGATGATCGGCATCAACCTGCTCGGGCTGTCAAAGATAAAGACAGCCAACTATCTACCTGGGCTCTTAATTATTATCGCTTTAGTGGCCCTGGAACCTCTTACTCCCTTCTAGATTTTCCATACCGGGTTCAAACCCATCTTTTCTTTTACTTCAATCATTGTACCTGCCGCAGTTTTCCGGCATTTCGCGCCATTCTCATCCAGCACCTGGCGCACGTAATCTCTCTTTCCGGACAATTCCTGATAGCGCTCCTGAATGGGGTCCAGTACCTTCATCAGGTTGCCAAGCAATTTTTTCTTACAATCGAGACAGCCTATACCTGCAGTTCGGCAGCCCTCAGCCACCTCCTGTTGTTCTTCTTCCGGAGTCACAACCTTGTGGTAGTTGAAGATATTGCAGATCTCCGGTGTGCCGGGATCTGTGCGCCTTACACGCGCCGGATCGGTTTTTGCCGGAGCCAGCTTTTCCCATACCACATCCCGGGAATCCAACAGGGCAATATAATTGTCCTGGCTCTTGCTCATCTTGCTCTCGCCGTCAAGTCCCAGGATGCGCGGGGTTTTGGTTAATTTGGCCTGACACTCGGGAAATGTCCGGCCATAGCGGCTGTTGAATTTTCTGGCAATTTCCCGGGCGAACTCAATGTGCTGCACCTGGTCCTGGCCAACCGGAACCACCTCGCCCTTATAGAGCAGAATATCTGCCGCCTGGAGCACCGGATAATCCAAAAGACCCACATTGATATTCTGACGGTTCTGCCTGGCTTTGTCCTTAAACTGGGTCATTCTCTCCAGCTCCCCCAGCGGGGTTACCGTATTGAAGATCCAGGTCAGATCTGCATGTCCTGGAACCTCAGATTGGATAAATAATTTTGTTTTTTCCGGATCGAGTCCACAGCTATAGAGACCCAGAGCAAGCTCAAAGATCTGGCCAACAAAGACCTTCGGATCATACTGGATAGTAACAGCATGAAGATCAACAATAGAGAAATAGCAGGAATAATCATACTGTATATCAACCCAATTTCGCACTGCCCCGAAATAATTACCCAGATGCAGCAATCCGGTAGGTTGTATGCCGCTGAAAAGAATCTTCACGCTGTAACTCCTATACTATGATGGTTTAAAATCCGGTTATCTTAACAAAACTTTTACAATATGACAATCATGAGTGTCATCAAATGATTGATGAGCTGTCAATAACCGAAAATAATGATTCTTCAGTAACACGCGAATTGATAGATTACGGCGGGATAGTCTCAAATAAAAGGTTCAACAGCTCATGGCCTTCTCTGATGAATAAGCCTGATTTTTCCGCTTCAGCTTCCGAATATCTCTTTGCCTTATCTGCCTTCACATCTTTTCCATAGAGCAGGAAAGGAACCGGATCCGAAGTGTGTGTCTTAATCCTGACAGGTGTGGGATGGTCGGGCATAATCAGAATCCTGAAGTCGCCGTCAATGTTATCAAGCAATCTTCCCAGGAATCTTTTGTCCAGGTCTTCGATGGCTTTTATTTTTAAACCTACATCTCCGGTATGAGAGGTTTCATCGGTTGAAACAATATGAACAAAAACAAAATCCTTTTCCTGCAGGCATTTCAAGGCTGCATCCGCCTTTCCTTCGTAGTTGGTATCAATCCAGCCAGTGGCTCCCTTTACATTAACCACCTCAAGCCCGGCGAGCCTGCCGATACCCTTGATAAGATCCACTGCCGAAATAACGGCGCCTCTTACCCCGTATTTATCATAAATTGCTGGAATTTCAACTCTATATCCC
>DRHE01000060.1 GCA_011049745.1 Spirochaetales bacterium
AAAGTTTGGAATCCCCTCAGCAGCCCCGCTACCTAAAAACCTAAGCTTCACACCTCCTCCTCACGAGCGGGAAGTCATTCCTCCCTTGCCAATTGATAAGAAAAGTTATAATTCAAGAAAGGTTAAAAATCAAGTGAGATGGAGGAAATCTCACGAAAAGGGTCGAGATTCTTTTAGAAATCAAATCCTGGAATTTGCTTAATCTGATTTTGAGCCATTAAGCCATTAGATTAACAAAGTCCTTCAACCAAATGCAGTACTTCGTTGACTGTCTTACTTTCAAGGTCAGCGGCAAAACGACCCTTATAAGGGTCATGGCCGACCGGCTTTCTCCGACCGGGAGCCGGATTCGTTAAGGCTTAGGAAATATTAGATCAGATCAGGCACTGTTTTTCTGAACCTTATCCAGGACATCTAAAATGGTTAAGATTTTCGACCTGGGAGTGGTAAATACTCGGTTTAGCTCTTCCTTGCCGTAATGCTTATTGATGAATTCCTGAATGAGCAGTCGCTCAAACCAGCAGTCCAATATTCTTGAACAGGGGAGCTTATTATGCATAGTTCGGCAATATTTAAAGTGCACACAGTGGCCAAGAGTGCGGCAGTAGATTTCTTTTTTATCGTATTCCTCGATCATCCCTTTACAGCCGTAGCAAATCCCACGGATACACACAAAGTACCCGTGGGATTCAGATTTCAAATCAACTGCCTGCCTTAGCCAATTGAGGCTTGGGCAGATCTTTAATCAATTCCAGGGCTTTATAGATCTCTTCCTCTGGATAGGCATAGTCCTGGAGTTGCCCCTGGAAGTAGAGATCATAACCTTTTAAGTCCATCAACCCGTGACCACTCATGTTGAACAGGATCACCTTTTCCTTGCCCTCTTCTTTAGCCTTTTTAGCCTCTTGAATTGTTGCGGCAATCGCATGACCGGTTTCCGGAGCCGCAATGATACCTTCTGTTCTGGCGAAAAGGACGGCCGCCTCAAAACATTCTTTTTGATGAACGGCTCTGGGTTCAATCAGACCATCAACAATAGCCTGACACACCTGGGGAGCCATCCCATGATAGCGTAAACCGCCTGCATGAATGGGAGGGGGCACAAAGGTGTGACCCAGGGAGTGCATCGGTGCAATGGGAGCTATTTCAGCGGTATCGCCAAAGTCATATACGAACGGGGCCTTGGTCATGGTGGGACAGCAAGTAGGTTCTACCGGAATAATATCGATCTGGGCACCATTTATCTTGTCATAGATAAAGGGAAAGGATAATCCGGCAAAGTTGCTTCCGCCTCCAGCGCAGCCAATCACTACATCCACCTTCTTCTCCCCGAACTTTTTTAGCTGCTTCTTTGCCTCTAAACCAATAATCGTCTGATGCAGAAGGACCCAGGGTAACACGCTGCCCAGAGAATACTTGGTTTTTCCGCTCTTATCGGCAACAGCCTCTTCGATCGCCTCACTTATGGCAATTCCCAGACTCCCGGGGGAATCGGGATCTTTGGACAGGATGTCCCGTCCCGCCTTGGTCTGATCGCTGGGGCTGGGTACACACGTGGCACCCCAGGTTTCCATCATCATTTTGCGATAAGGCTTTTGCTCATAGCTGACTCGCACCATATAGACCTTACATTCCAAGCCTACAAGAGCGCAGCTAAAGGCCAAGGCGCTTCCCCACTGCCCGGCGCCCGTCTCGGTGATAATTTTTTTAACCCCAAACTCTTTGCTGTACCAGGCCTGAGGCACGGCTGTATTAGGCTTGTGGCTGCCGGGGGGAGAAACCCCTTCATTTTTATAGTAAATCCTGGCCGGTGTTTCCAGAGCTTTTTCTAAGTAAACAGCTCTATGAAGGGGAGTTGGACGCCAGCGGTATAGAAGTTCCAAAACCTCCCCTGGAATGTCAATCCAGCGGTCTGTGCTTATTGCCTGGGCAATCAGGTTCATGGGAAACAGCGTCCCCAGATACTCCGGCGTAGCCGGCTTTCGATCCGGCCCCAGTAGTGGATTCCGAACGGGCAGATCAACATTCAGGTTGTACCACTGCCTGGGCATTTCATCTTCGGTAAGGAAAACTTTTACAGGCATACTTATCCTCCTTGGTTGTAATATTTTGCCTTTTAGCTTTTTCCAAAATTTATAGGTACTCGTGCAATGCGCGTTTAAACGCCGAGTCCTTCTTTTTCAGCTCTCTGGATCCTCTGGTGATCTTGCACAGGCTCATGCTTAATTTCTGGGCGATCTTTCTTTGACTCACACCTTTATCAAGCATCTTCACAAGCTCCCAGCGGCCCGCTATCTCCTTTATCTCATTTTCAGTCAGGAGGCATTCCAGAAGATCCAGGATTAGCTTTTGATCCTCAATCCTGGACAAAATACCTGAAATTTCCTTAATACCATCCATAAAGTTTCTATACGCAGTAATGTTACTATAAATAGAAACACATGTCAATAGCTGATTAAAAAAAATTGATAGGCCATTATGATAAATGTTAAGAGTCAATAGTTCCTTGAGAGGCAAGTGCTCCGATCGCCTCTATGGCTGCCGAATCCGGGGTGTTGCCAGCTCATACCTGATTATAATCGTTCCTTTCACTCACTTCCTATTCGCTCGGACATTCATACCCGCTGCTATCCTGCTCCTCCGCACGCTCCTATTCTAGTGTTGGACAATTATTGCCACGAATCGACCTTTGTACTCGATAATACCCTTGATGATCTTCCGGCTCCTGCCGGGAGATTGCTTAAATTAATCAAGAAATACTTGCAAGGCAGATCAAATAGGGATAACATCCTAATAGAGAAGATTATCGTCGAGCGAAAAAAAAATCGGGAAGGTGCCTCCTGGAGCTTTGCCGCTTAAAGTACCGGTGAAAGTTGATAGCGGACTTGGTGAAAACTGATTGGAAGGCCACTAAATAAGTTTGTAGGACAGATTATTATTCTGTTCTAGTATTAAGAAACTATAATCATCAAAGGATTTGGTTTGAAAAAATATCTAAACAAAACTCCCGAAGAAGTAATAAAAATTGTTACAACCGAAATAATTGAACGTGCAATTAAATTAGGCAGAAAGAAAAAACGCTCAATATTTATCAGCAAAACTTCCGGCGGTAAAGGAACCAATGTTGAGACTCTTAATC
>DRHE01000061.1 GCA_011049745.1 Spirochaetales bacterium
TAATAAACTTGCCAAAACTTCTGTACTTGTTTCTGAAACTACTTATGATATCGTAAAAGACAACTATAAATGGAAAAAGAAATTTAGAACTCATGTTAAAGGAAAAGAACTTGCAATTGTAGTTTACGAGCCTGATTTTGGCTGAGATGAAAAATATGGATCGATAAGGCCCTTCAGCAACATTATTAAAGCTGAAGAAACCTATATGTTGACTCCTCTCTTCGCAGAGTATGATTATCCCCTGCCCCAGCATACTGCCGGCCAGTATGCAGTACTACCTGTTGATGCGGACGGAATATCAATTAAGCGAAGCCTCACCACATGCGGCATTTTAAGGCCCGCACTACGGGCACCTTCCCATAGCTCCCCGGTCAGCTCATTCACCGCATCCTTGCTCAACCGTGGCTGCGCTATTTTCATAGATCCTTTTTACAGGAGTATATCCACATCACCCAATAATTGATCAACTTAATAGTATTTGCAACTTAATCTGTATTCATAAAAAATCTTTCTAAAAGAAAATTTCTGATGAAATCTCTTTTTTTCTTGACATTGCACCATAGTGCCGGGTTTATATTATAAATATAGTCAAATATCTACAAAGGAGGGTATTTATGGGAAGGAAACAAAGTCTGAACATCATGGGATATAAATTAATTGATATAAAGGAATTAACTGATGACTGAAATCCGTAAACTAAAAATCTCCGGAATGAGTTGTGTTCACTGTGAAAAGACATTAGCAAAAGCCCTTGGAAAAGTACTTGGAGTAGATTCAATTGAAAGAGTTTCATGGGAGAATAACGAAGCCATCATAAGGATTTCAGATGGTGTTAGCCAGGATGATCTATCAAAACAGGTAAAAAAAGCCGGATACCGGCTTGAAAAAGTATCTACTTTGAGTGATCCAGGGCAGATAAATGAAAATCCTGAATTTGATGTTGTTATAATCGGCGGAGGTTCTGCGGGATTCTCTGCTGCAATAAAGGCAGCCGAATTGGGGAAACGGGCAGCGCTTATTGAGAGTGGCACCATAGGCGGCACATGCGTAAATATCGGATGTGTTCCCTCAAAATTTATAATCGGTGAAGCTTTTTCCGGCAACAGCTGGGAAAAAATAAAAGCAGATAGAGATAAGCTTGTTGCAATGCTCCAGTATGAAAAATATCAGAATGTTCTGGAAAGTTATTCCGGAAATATCACTTATATTCATGAAACAGCAAGTTTCATAAATAAAGATTCTATCCGGTTATCAAATGGCAGAATCATTACCGGGGGGAAGTATATACTCACTACCGGGTCAAAGCCTCAGTTTCCGGAGATTTCCGGGATATCTGAAATTGACCCTTTAGACAGCACGGGACTCCTGTTCATCGAGGAATTGCCGGAATCATTACTAATCGTTGGCGGCCGTTTTATTGCTCTTGAATTAGGGCAGGTTTTTTCCAACCTGGGAGTAAAAGTGACTATATTACAACGCAGTAGTCGCCTTATTCCACAGTACGATCCGATTATCAGTGAAACAATTGAACAGATTTTTCTAAGTCAGGGAATTAAAGTTATTACCGGCACAAAACTGCTTAGCGCTTCAAAAAAGGGAAATAAGAAAATCCTTCGGTATAAGGTTCAGAGTGAAGAAAGAGAAGTCTCAGGAGATCAAATACTCTTTTCAACAGGACGATCGGGGAATATTGAATCATTGAATCTGGCTGCTGCAGAGGTCAAACTTGATTCATCGAAACATATCGTAACTGATGCTTTTCTTCGTACTTCAAATCCTAAGATTTTTGCCGCAGGTGATGTGTTAGATACTCCTGGACTTGTATATGTCGCTGCCAAAGAGGGGCAAACTGCTCTCCGGAATGCATTATCCAAGGAACCACACGTGCTTGACTATAATGCTGTACCTGAAGTCATTTTTACCCGCCCGCAGATCGCCCGGGTCGGAGTTTCGGAGAAAGATGCTGTAGCAAAAAATATTCCAGTCTCAACAACCAGTTTTTCAATAGCAGATACTCCATACGGACTCGTTAATAATGATAAAAAGGGAGTCGTTAAGCTGATAAAAAACATAGACAGCGGTCAGCTGATCGGTGCTGAGATCATAGCTTCCGATGCAGGAAATATGATTCAGAGTGTTACAATAGCTATAAAGGCCGGAATGACCATAGAGGATCTTATTGATACATATTTTCCATATCTTACCGCAGTAGAAGGGATTAAACTTGGGGCAATAATATTTGGTAAAGATGTGCATAAGCTGAGCTGTTGTGCAAGCTAAAAAATGATCGGAGCTCTGCTCCTCCCGGTGCGCACAAAAAAAGGGACTTTTTTACCTTGACTCTTGATAAAAAAAATGTTATTTATTGCTATTAGCAATAATTGCTGATAACAACCAATTATACAAGGAATCATAACTTTTAAGTATGAGCCTCTTAATTATTGACCGGTTGCGCACTTTAAAAGCCAAATGTACCTTTGCCGAAGAAACGGCCGCCAATCTGGGGTTAAGCCCCAGAGAGTTGGCTGGTATTATTGCTTTAGGCACAAGCAAAAGATTGAGTTGTAATGAACTGGCCGAACAGATGGGGCTTTCGCCTTCCCGGGGCAGCCGGGTAATCAACTCTTTAATAGCCGGGAAATATCTGAGAAGAGAAGAAAATGAAAGGGATCGCCGCTGCATCTTTATTTCATTAACTCCCAGAGGAGAGGAGTACCTAAAAAAGATTGAAGATGCAGAGAGAGTATGTGAGGAGCTCCTGCATTCCCGCCTTAATGAGCAGGAACTAAAGAAAGTGGAAGAGGGGCTGGAGCTTCTGCTGGCTGCTCTATAAGTGGATGAATTGGAGAGTAAAGATGAGTACCATTAAAAGCACGGATGCTATTAATATACGCTACAGTGCGCTGTCAACATCCTCCTGCTGTCTATCATGCGGAGGCGCAGTTAACTATGCCCGGGCTCAAATGGGTGAGGTATGCCTTGACCTGGGAAGCGGCCGGGGCAATGATGTTTTCAGACTGGCCGAGGCTGTAGGCAATAAGGGATATGTGTATGGTATGGATATATCCGACGGCATGCTGGAAAAGGCAAAAAAGACAGCGCAGAAACTGGAAATTGAAAATGTCGCTTTTTTAAAAACCAGACTGGAAGAAATTCCCCTGGAAGATAATTCACTGGATTTAATCATTTCCAACTGTACTATCAATCATGCCGAAAATAAGCAGGCAGTCTGGAACGAGATATTCAGGGTACTTAAAAATGGAGGTAGATTCGTGGTCAGCGATATCTACTCATCGGAAAAAGTGCCTGAAGAATATGCCAACGATCTCGAGGCTATAGCTGAGTGTTGGGCAGGGTCAGTAACCAAAGAAGAATACCTCAAAACCCTGCGGAAAGCCGGGTTTCTTGAGGTTTTGATCCATGAAGAAAGCGAACCCTACGTCAAGGGCGCGATTAAAGTATCAAGCTTCACCCTGGAGGGTATAAAATCGCCGGGGCTTGAGGTTAAATAAAGCGAGGAGTGTAGCTGGTGAAAACGCTCATTTCCAAAAAGGCAGCCTGTATAAAGCAGGAAGCGCAGTGCTGCGCCAAGATCTCGCCTATCAAGGCGGGCTGCCACGACTAAAGTTGGGGGGCTGCGGGTCTTAATCCATTTGACCCGCGGCTTTTTTCTTAGAGGCTGAATGTACTTTTCCAAACATAATATTTTTTTTAAAATAAGGGATTCGCAAAACTACTTTATTATCAATCTATTAAGCCGCAACGCTGATATCCTGACTCCGGAAAAAGCTCATGAAGTTGAGAGTGGAAAATATACCGATATTGAGGAATACCGGGAAAAAGGGTATTTGATCGAAGAGCAGGAGGAAAAGCGTTTATACCGACAACGCTATTTAGATTTTCTTGATGCCCGGGAATCCTCGGAAGTGCAGATATTTTTTGTGCCAACCTATTCCTGTAATTTTTCCTGTTCCTACTGCTATCAGGATGAATACAGTTGGCAGGATCAGCCTCCCCTTAATGAGGTTATCCCCGCTTTTTTCAGCTATTTGGACAGAGAGTTTTCGGGAAAGAAGAAATACTTAACCATTTTCGGGGGAGAACCTCTGCTGCCCGGGGAAAAGGCAAAATTGGCTGTAGAGCAACTTATTGCCGGTGCCGTCGCGAGAAGGCTGGATCTGGCCGTGGTTACTAACGGCTATCACTTAAGTGATTATATTGACCTTTTAAAAAAGGCATCGATCAGAGAGATCCGGGTTACCCTTGACGGCACAGAGCAGGTGCATGATAATAGACGCCCCTTAAAGAATGGGCGGGGAAGTTTCAGCAGAATTGTGGAAGGAATAGACCTGGCGCTGAATGAGGGGCTGGCTATCAATCTAAGGGTGGTGGTGGATAAGGATAATATCACTGATCTTGCGAACCTGGCTGATTTTGCTGATAAGTTGGGCTGGAGCAGTAATCCCCTATTTAAGACCCAACTGGGCAGAAATTATGAGCTGCACACCTGCCAGGTTAACCGGAGCAGGCTTTATGACCGGGTCAGCCTCTATGAAGAGATCTACCGGTTGATCCGGGAAAAACCACAGCTTTTAAAGTTCCACCGTCCCGCTTACTCAATTGCCCATTTTCTCTTTGAGAACGGCGAACTTCCTGATCCTCTATTTGATTCCTGTCCCGGAGCCAAGACAGAGTGGGCCTTTGATTATACCGGCAGGATCTACTCCTGCACTGCTACAGTAGGCAAAAATGGCGAGTCCCTGGGCACCTTTTATCCCCGGGTTGTTAAGGATGATGAAGCAATTGAACTGTGGGAAGAACGGGATGTAACTGTCATACCGGAATGTCTGGATTGTTCTCTGCAGCTGGCCTGCGGCGGCGGCTGCGCTGCGGTAGCTAAAAATAAATCCGGCAAGCTTCATTCACCGGACTGCCGTCCTGTGAAGGAGCTTTTAGAAATGGGAATATCACTCTACTTTGAAAAAGGAGTACACTAATGGCTGGAAAGATAAAAGAAATATCGGCACAGGATTTTAAAAGCGAAGTGCTTGAGGCAAAGTGCGCAGTGGTGGATTTTTACTCAACTGAATGCCCACCCTGTGAGGCTTTAGCCGGTAAATATGAAAGCTTAAGCTTGATCTACGGCGATGATGTAAAATTCATTAAAATATTTCGCCAGGAAAACCGTGCTTTAGCTGAGGAGCTGGAAGTAAGCGGTTCGCCCACCGTACTATTTTACCAGCAGGGTAAACTTATGGATGAGCGTCTTACCGGCGGCATCAGGCGGACCGACCTGATGAAAAACCTGGACCAACTGCTTGCGCCTGAGCGGGCGGAAGAATTGAAAAAAAAGATAGTTTCTAAAGAAAGGGAATGCGAGGTGCTGATCCTGGGCGGCGGCCCCGGCGGCTTGTCCGCGGCGATTTATGCCGGCCAGGCCAAATTGGATACCGTGCTGGTGGATATCGCCCTTCCCGGAGGGCAGGTAAGCACCACCCACCTGGTTTCTAATTACCCCGGTTTTATCGAACCGCAGCCCGGGTTTATGCTCTCCCATTACATGAGTGAGCAGGCCAAGGGTGCAGGGGTCGAGTTTGTTACCGCAGTGGATGTAAGCGAGGTTGATCTGGAGAAAAAAGAGATCCTGGTAGATGGCTTTGAGCGCATCAGGGCAAAGAAGATTATCCTGGCAACGGGCGCCTCGCCCAAACCGCTGGGTATTAAGGGAGAAAGGGAATATAAGGGCCAGGGAGTTTCCTACTGCGCAACCTGCGATGCCAAGTATTATCAGGGTAAAGAGGTAATTGTTATCGGCGGCGGTAATTCAGCTATCGAAGAATCCCTGTTTATAACCAGGTTTGCCAGCAAGGTGACGGTAGTGCACCAATTTGCCGAACTCCAGGCCAATAAACAGGCCCAACAAAAGGCCTTTAGCAATAATAAGATCACCTTTATTTTTGAGCATGAACCGCGGGAGTTCATTAAAAAAAATGGCTCCATGGAGGCTGTTGTTGAAGATCTGAGAAGCGGGGAGTCTTCAACAATTAAGGGAGCCGGTATATTCGTTTTTGCCGGTATGAAGCCCAACCTGGATTTTGTAGGTCATGCACTCAAACGGGATCAATGGGGTTACCTGAAAACGGATGAAAAGATGTACACTAATATTTCTGATGTCTTTGCCGTGGGAGATGTACGTTCCAAAGAGTATCGCCAGATTACCACTGCCGCAGCAGATGGAACTATTGCTGCCATAGCTATAGCTGCGGAGCTGGCATAAGAATTATACCTAAGAACCGTTAATTATCCTTTAAGCTTCTTCTCACTCGCTCTCATGGCAATCCCCGCAAGAACTTCTGCAAGATTAGCCAATGCAGAATCGTCAGGAAGCCGGATAGTCAGGTTCATGCTTCCATCCTCATTCTTCTCCATACAATCCGAGAGAACATTCTTAAAGGTTTGAGCTGTTTCTCTGCTCCTCTCTGTTTGTGAGGTGGAGCCCACCAGCTCTCCGATCA
>DRHE01000062.1 GCA_011049745.1 Spirochaetales bacterium
TAGTAATACTTACCATTGGGCGGGCCGGTCCTGAAAGTTCCAATGGTCCCTTTTTAAAAAATACAATAACAGCTGTCGAACCGTCACTAAAAGAAGCGTCAAAGTACCACCATTCAAAGGAGTCGTACTCCGGGTTTGTGTGCAGACCATCCTCCCAGATATTTACAGTATCAGTAAGACCATCCCTTTCAAGAAATTCCGGGCTGGTCGCTGGTATTGCTTTTGCCGTAGCACAGCCCGCGAGGATAAGAAGAATAGACAATATAATAGGGAATAAATAGTTTCTTGAAGATATATTCACACTTCAATGCCTGTCTTAATGATCTCACTAGCAAATGGATTGGAGTCGTTAAAATCCTCAACTTTAATTGGGTGGGGTTCAATTCGTGTGTCAAAATTTCTTCGTAATTTCATTAAATCAATCTGTGTATCAAAATGGTCATCAATATTTTCCATGATTATAGCTATATCGATATCACTGTCCTCAGTGTAGGTGTTTTTAGAGTATGAACCAAAAATGTAAGACTTTTTTATTTTATATCTTCGCTTTTTCAGAAAATCGAGATATCTATTTACAGTTTTTACAGCTGTTTTTTGATCCATACTCTTAATGCCTTAATTTATAGTATAGTTATAAATCCTGATCTTTGAATAGAGCCTTGAAGCCTATCGGTTGGGAGGTGTTTAGCGCTTTTCTTTTCAGCTTTTACCGCGCCTCAAAGAGGACAAAATCGACCGGGCCGCCGGAAACGTGTGGAGCGTAAACCTTGGAAGAACCGCTGAACAGGGACAACAGGTTTGTCCTGGTATAGTAATAGGCCTCGGTTACCGTTACATAGCCGTCGCCATTGTTGTCGCCGTGGTCCGGAGTTTCCAGCAGGAAGTAGGTAAAGAAGCCGTGATTGTATGGCACGCCGCCTTCCCAGGAATATTCTCTCTCTCCGGAGGCGCTGATTACCAGTGCATCGTAGGGGGAGATATCGTAGGCCTCTCCTGAGAAATTGGCCCAGAGGGAGATAGCCTGGCCCAGGGAGCTGTCTTCTGTGCCGCTGTAATCGGGCGGGGTGGCATCGACCTCCAGCTTGTTGCCGATGAAGCCCCCGGAGTTGCAGGCGTCGATAATGACTATCTTTTTAAGGGCGGGGATAGAGGCGATCAGATCACCCAATTCGTTGTCGATGATATAAAGGTCAGTACTGGCATCGGAAAGTACGATAAACTCATCGGCATCATCACCCGGCGGTGGTTCGTTGAATTGACCCTGGAGATCCTGCCCGCCGTGGCCTGAGAAGAAGAAGAGAAAGAGATCATCCTTACCGGCCTGGGCGCGAGCAGTAGCAAAATCGCTGTCAAGCTGGGCCTGGGTTACTGAAGTGCTTAAAGTGACGTTGTAGCCCTGGTTAGTAAGCAGTTGCGCCATATCTTCTGCGTCATTGTCGGTGTAGCTTAAATCATTACTAGTCGGAACACCGGGATAGTAACCTGGTATAGGATCATCATAATCAGCTATGCCATACACAATGGCATAGCGGTCGTAATTCAGATCAAAGTTGCAGCCGCCAAAAAACAGGGCCGCCAGGATCAGCAGCATAGAACCTTTAAAACGCTTCATAATTTTTCCTCATATACCAGCGCAGGGAGAGCCCCAGGCCCGCTGACATTGATAGCTTCAGATCCCGCCTGAAATAGTAATCCAGGGGCAGGGAGACTATCAGGCTCAGGCGCCCTGCCTTACCGATCTCGACAAAGGGCTGCAGGAAGATGCCGGGATAAAAAAAATAGAGGGTGGTAAGCTCATACTTGTCATAGCGGGCCAGAACGCCGGCTGATAAGCCGGGATAAATACGGAAATCCCTGAGCCGCAAGGGAAGCAGAATACGCTCCGCTGTCAGATAGAGGCGGCAGTCCATTCCCGAATGACTGCGGTAGAGAAAGCCTCCTTCAAGGGAAGAGGCAGCGGTCTTGTGAAAAGCCAATCCCAGCCCCAGAGAAATTGGCCCGCCCATGGGAAGATCGGCTCCGGCTCCCAAATTGATATGCCACTGCGGTTTCATGGGAAAGCGCTCATCCCTGGTCAAGGCTCCACCGCTCGCTACGCCAAAGCTTAAAGAAAGGGGCCTCTTTCCCGCAAAGATCGGTACTAAACCTGTGACAAAGATTAACAAAAGGGTTATAATCCTTCGATACATTATCTGATCAAGATGTAATTGATTCAGAAATTAATCAAGGGTATAAATGTATAAAGCTAAATATCTGCTATTTTCAGCAGCGATCTCTATTGCGATGCTGACCATAATGGCTTCCTGTCAGCGGCAAGTCGAACCGGAAAAAATCACCCTGCCGCCTACATCGGTGCTCTCCATACGTTCCAGTTGGGCAGTGGTAAAATCCCCCTTCCTGAGGGTGCGTGAAGAGCCTTTTGCAGACGCAAAAATTCTCACCCATGTGCGCCGGGGTGCCGTACTGGAGATTATCTCGCGCACGGAAAAGAAGGAAACGGTGGAGAATGACAGTTCCTATTGGTACAATATCAACTATGAAGGCCTGAGGGGATGGGTTTTCGGTTCCTATATCGAGGTGTTGGATTCACGGAGCAAAGCCCGTGAATATTCGGCAGGCCTTGAATAAGCTGGTTGCCTGAAATGACTGCAGAAGCCATTGTCAATCTTCTCCCCTGGGTGCTGCCTCCCTTTATCGGCGCGGTGATTGGTTATGTAACAAATGCTCTGGCTATTCGTATGCTTTTCCGGCCGCTGACTCAAAAGCGGTTCCTGGGTTTGCGGGTGCCGCTTACACCGGGGATTATTCCCAAAGAGAGGTTTGAGCTGGCGGAAAGTATCGGCCGCATGGTATCCCGGGAGCTGATTACCGAAGATACCCTGAAACGGCAGCTCGCCTCAGAGAAATTCCAGAATCGTATTAATGTGAATATTGCTTCATTAGTTGAACATCTCTCTGAAATAAATCTGGCAGCCCTGCGGCAGAAAAAATTCTCCTTTTTTTACTCATTTCTAGAGGGATTCCTCGATGAATCTTTGTACCGGGCTTTTACTTCTTTGAGCTTCATCCGGAGTTCAAGGACATTTATCTTTGACCTGGTTCATTCACTTTTCCAGCGCGAGCTTGATGATCTGGCTGGGACCGGTACTATAGAGGCTTTTCTCAAGGGAAATCTGCTTCCAAAGCTGACTTCAAGAGAAGCCCGAAAGACTATATCGCGTGCCATACAGAAGTGGCTAAAGCAAGCCGGTGAAGAGGAGAAAGCCTTAAGCACCTTTATTCCCGAGGAATTGCCGGCTGTATTGGGAGAATTTCTCTCTACCATGCTCTCCCCTTTATTTGAGGCTCTTTTCCGCTGGCTGCGTACGGAAGGTATGCTCCGGGAGCTGGAGACCAGGGGTAAGTTCCTGCTGCGGGATATCTTTGATAAGCTAAACCTGCTGCAGAAGTTCATTATCTCCGCCGGTCAGTTTGACCGGACCCTGGAAGAAAAGATGCCCGCAATAGTGGAAGAGGCTATCAATTATCTGGAGCAGACTTCAGCAGATGAGGAAAACCGGGCCAGGATGATTCAGGCGGTGGAGAGCGGCATTAGTAAATGGCGTTCCCTGACACTGAATGAGGTAATGGCAAAGGTAGATAAAAAGATTGACCTGGGTTCGCTGCTGGAAAATATTCTGCTTTCCATTGATGAAGAAAAATTAAAATCAGGGATCTTCGCCGCCCTGGAAGGGGTCTTTACCAGTTACCGGAAACGTCCAATCGGTGAGATCCTGGCCCAATATCTGGGGCTTCAGGAGCAGGATATTGGTGATTTCCTGGCCAATCAATTCCTCACCTTTATTTCTAAAAGGGAATCTTCAAAGAACCTGGCCGGAGAGATAATTTCCTTTGTGCACCGCTTTTTAGAGGAACAGGAAGAAACTACCATTGGGAATCTTTTTAATATAGACAATGAAAAGAGGGAAAAGATCACTCTTTTTCTTACCTGTGAGCTGATCAAGATACTTAACAGTCAGCTTCCCTCATTGATTAGAAGTTTTGATATCCAGGAGCTGGTGGTAGATAAGGTAAATGCTTTAGAGGTGATTGAAGTGGAGCGGCTGCTCCTGCAGGTTATTGCCAGCCATCTGAAGTGGATCAATCTCTTTGGCGCGCTCCTGGGAGCGTTTATTGGTTTGTCACAGATTGCCCTGCGCTTACTTGACTAGGCAGAGTTGCCAGCAGCCAGCTGGAAATTGCTTTAATACGGTTGTAAAAAGAGGCTTCCTTGCGTTTTTCCAGCCCGAAAAAAGTTAAGCTGTGCACGCTGGAGAGGCCATAGATGAGCAGATCCTTCTCCTGTGGAATAAAAATAAAATAATTGATTATATTCCCGGCCTTGACCATGGGAATAAAAAAGTAACGCATGGGCGTAAGATTCCGGGTTTTCATAATCAGGTGATCATCGTAAGCAAAATACTCCACTGAATTGATATTCCTGCCAAAGGTCAGATCATGCTGGTATATATAGATCTTGCTGTAAGCGGGCATATGGTCAACCAGGGGATCCGGGAGTTGCTGTTTGCCCTCAGGAGAATCAACTACATAGGATTCACGGAATAGAGTGCGCATACGGTTTCTGGAAGCGGAGAAATATTCAATTCCCTCCATAGTGCTGATTGATCTTAACGTATTATAGAGAGATAGAAGGCCCCTTTCGGAGTGGAGATTCCCCAGACCGGTTTCATAGCGGGTCATAACCTCGACACTCATTGTGGGTTTCAGGTCGGCAAGCTCCTGCAGAATGGTCTTCTTATGGGGAATATCAGGGATCAGGGTGGGTGATCCTTTTTTCCAGAAAGTATGCTTGATCTCACCGGTTGAATAGAGCGCAGTTCTTAACTTTATATCGAGTAATTGGTCGGCGGAAATAAGAGGGTTTATAATGATTAAAACGGGCAGCAGGAAAAGTAATATTGATATGCGGTGCTTGGTCATGGTATTATGAATTTATACAATTCCAGGTTAGCGATCAAGGAATATTTTGGTGTCGGAAAGCATTGTTTTTACCGGCGGCGGTACCGGGGGTCATGTTTTTCCCGCTTTAGCTGTGGTTGAGGAGCTGAAATCTCTCTGGCAGGGAAGGATTATCTGGATTGGCTCTAATAAGGGAATTGAACGGCAGCTTTTAGAGGCCACCGGCATTCCCTTCTTTGGCATCCCGGCAGGAAAACTGAGACGTTATTTCTCAATCAAGAATATTATTGATATTTTCCGTGTGATCGGCGGTCTGGCTGTCTCTCTCCATATTTTAGCCAGAGAGAGGCCGCTGCTTCTCTTCTCCAAGGGCGGCTATGTCAGTGTGCCGCCGGTAATTGCGGCCAGATTGCTGGGAATCCGGGTGATCACCCATGAATCGGATGCTCAACCGGGATTGGCTACCCGGATTAATTCCCGTTTTGCCGAAAAGATACTGATATCCTTCAGCGAATCGGCCGGCTATTTCAGTGATAAAATGAGGAAACGGGTGGTGCAGGTGGGAAATCCGGTACGCAAAGATCTCTTTGAGGGAAAAAAGAAATGTGGCCGGCATTTAGTAGGCTGCCCGGAGAATAAGAAAGTACTGTTAGTGCTGGGTGGCAGCCAGGGATCGGCGCAGATAAATTATTTAATTCGCAATAATCTTGACCGGTTGACCAAAGCCTGTTTTGTGGTCCACCAGGCGGGTAGAGTCGATTTCAGGGAGGGCAAGCAGCAGAATTATTTTACCGCTCCCTTTTTTGGTGATGAGCTGAAGCATCTGCTAGCTGCTGCCGATCTGGTTGTCTGCCGGGCAGGAGCCAATACACTCTGGGAACTTGCTGCTCTTGGTAAGCCGGCTGTGCTGATTCCTCTTCCAAGGAGTGCCAGCAGGGGTGACCAGTTGCTTAACGCCGAGATCTTTGCCCGCAATGGAGCTGCCGTGGTGCTGCCTGAAAATGATACCAGCGGGATCAGGCTTCTTGAAATTATTCTTGATCTTCTTGATAATAAGAAGAAACTTAAACAGATGGAAAGCCGGGCTCGCTCTTTAAGCTTTCCCGGTTCGGCGGCTAAAATCGCGGAGTTGATATTTGCATATGGTCATTAACTTTTCACTGATAGACATAATAATTATACTGGTAATTATTGCAGCAGCCGTTCGCGGTACAATAAAAGGCTTTGTTGCCGAGGCAGCCTCCATGGCAGCGTTAATTCTCGGTATAGGGGGAGCTATTCTTTTTTCCAGGAAATTATCTATAGTGCTGGAAAAATACCTGGGCCGCACAGCCTGGAACCAGATAATCACTTTTCTGCTTATCTTTTTATTAATTTACATTGCAATAAAACTGCTTGAAGGCATACTGCACGCAATATTCGAGAAATTGAATCTGAATAAACTCGATCGCGCGCTCGGATTTTTCTTAGGTGTTGCCGAAGGTCTGCTTGTAGGCGGACTGATTCTCTTTGTGTTAAATTGGCAGCCTATTTTCGAGACCCATGAATTCTTGAAAAACAGCCTCTTTTATCGCCTGCTTTTGCCTTTGTTGCCCATGCCGGATATTTTTTTTACCCCCGGAGTCCTGCTTAATAATGTTTGAAAACATCATCGGTCAGGGAATTACAATTGAGATACTTAAAAAAGAGCTGCTGGCCAAAAACCTTCCCCGCGCCCTTCTCTTTTCCGGCCCTCAATACACCGGTAAACTTTCTACTGCACTGGAAACGGCGAGAGTTCTGACCTGCCATGAGGAGAAAGGAGAATGGAACTGTTCCTGTAAAGCCTGCCGGGACCAGAGAGTGCTCAGCCATGCTGACACACTACTGCTGGGTCCGCATGATTTTAATGTTGAAATTGCAGCCGCAGCTGACGTTTTACGAAGAACAAGAAAGCTTTCAGCGCAGTACATTTTTATCCGGGCTGTAAGAAAGCTGACCAGAAGATTCGATCAAATACTCTGGGAGGGCGAGGATAGTAAAATCCGCAAAGTTCAGCCCCTGATCGCCGAACTTGAAGAGAGGCTTGATGCATTTTCTCCGGATTCTGATCTGCCGGAAAAAGAGGAGCTGGAAAAGGGTCTCGAACGTATTATGGAGGTCTCTTTAGAACTGATACCGGTTTTAAGTGCCGATAATATTCCTATCAATCAAATTCGCCGTGCCAGTTACTGGTCACACCTCTCAACAACGGGTTCAAACAAGGTTTTAATTCTGGAGAATGCCGATCGTATGCATGAATCATCGCGCAACTCTCTTCTGAAGATATTGGAAGA
>DRHE01000063.1 GCA_011049745.1 Spirochaetales bacterium
GCTAAATTGTCATATTCCCCCAACCCGTACAGGGCCAGGCAGAAATCTCCCAGTAATTCTGAATCGGTTAACAGGGGCACCATTATCCTCTTTCCGGTTATATTGGCTTTAATTTGATTCCATAGCGGGCTCCTGGCCGGGCTACCCGTAATCCTCAACTCCTGCATGCTGACGCCATTTTCCTCCATAACCTCTATAACATGGCGAATCGCATAACCTACAGATTCTAAAATCGCATGGGTCATCTCATTTAAGCCGTGATTCACGGTTAATCCTATAAAGCCCCCCCTGGCGTTATCATCCCATATAGGCGCTCTTTCACCTGCGAGATATGGCAGGAATATTAATTTACCGGAGCCGGCGGGTATTCCGGAAATATCCTCAAAAATTCGGTTGTAGTCCAGCTTCTCTCTGCCGGTTATATTCTTAAACCACTCCAGGGCCTTGCCCGTTGTAGAGATGATGCCCGAGATATTGTAGTAGCCTTCAATAATATGGCCGAAGCTTAAGAGGCGGCTGTCAGTGATCATTCGCTCAGAGCAGAGATTGATCCCTTCGGAGGTGCCGGCCCGATCGCAGGCCCGCCCGGGAGAGACCGTGCCAGTTCCCAGAATGGACATTACAAAGTCAGGACCCCCGGCAATAACCGGTATGCCCGCTTTTAAACCGAATAAGCTCATTCCCTTTCCTGTGACCTTGCCGACCATGCTCCCGGGCTTAATGAAACCGGGGAACCTCCCTGGATCAAGACCCAGCCCATTCAAAATATCATCGCTCCAGAAGTATTTAAGAAAATTGGATCCCGGCAGTATGGTGAATGCATTCCCGGTAAGTAGAAAATTGATATACTCCGGACAGGAAAAAAAGTATTTTGTCTTTTCATATACATCAGGCCTGTGTTTGAATAGCCAATAGGCCTTTGGCAGATAAAAGGTAGAATCGATATAGGACCCGGTTATCTCTTTGATTATATCTGATTCCGCTGAACAGCGGCTGTCCATCCAGGATATGGCGGGAGTTAAAGGCTTGCCGTCAACACCCGCGGGCAGCAGGGTCGGTCCATTGCCGCTTATTACAACACCATCAATATTACCATGTAAGGAATTTATTATTCTCTTGTTTATCTCTTTTATGGCATTGATCCAGGCTTCAGGGTCCTGTTCGTGTATCAGGGGATCTTCATTTTCCAACAGAGTCACCGGTACCTCGAAATGATCAATCAGGGCTGCATCACGATCAAAGAGAGCGCCCTTGATAAGCGAAGTGCCGATATCATATACCAGGATCACTGCAATCCCTTAAGGCTTAAGCAGAACACGATAGGTACCGTTACTCATTGCCGCGTTCATTCCTTCCTCAATATTCTCAAAATCAGTTATTTTACTGATTAAGGGTTTTACATTTACCTTGCCAAAGCTGAGCAAACGCACAGCCTGCAGAAAATCATGCTCTGTCCTGCCCTCGCTTCCGGTTATCAGGTATTCATTCCTGTGAAGTGTATTTGCGTCTATGGACAGAGCAGCCCCTTCATTATACGAGGTATAGATATTTACCCTTCCGTCTCTGGCAATAGCTTCAAAGGCATGTCCAAGGGCTTCAGGCGCCGGACTGGTAATGATATAACCATCCACCCCCCTGCCGCCGGTGTGTTCTTTAACAACCCCATTTATATCTTCTGCAGCCGGATCTATGGCAAGATAGGCACCCAGTTCTGCCGCCAGCTTACGCCTGATTTTATCCGGATCGGAAATAAATACTCTTGCCCCCATACAGAGCGCTGCCTCAAGGTGCATAATGCCCATGGGTCCGGCTCCGGCAATCAGAAGATCCTCAGCCAGGGTGATATCTATATTTTTTAAAGAGCGGATACAGCAGGCAATGGGTTCTGCAAAGGCGGCTTCAGCGAGGGGTATTGAATCCGGAAAGGGAAACACTTGAGTTGATTTTACAGAGATATATTCCGCAAAACCGCCGAGAACCTTATTTCCCTTCTTAAATCGATTTTCACACATATTTGATTTTCCGCTTCTGCAGTAATAGCATTCATTACATCTGGTAACCAGGTCAAGCGCCACCTTAGTGCCCGGTTCTATCGCTGAAAGAACCTGCTCCCCTTTTTCCACCACAATTCCCGAGGCTTCATGACCAGGAATTATGGGATAGTATATCTCCATATCACCCCGGTAAAGACGGAGTTCAAGAGTACAGATACCGCAGTAGCCCAATTTGATAAGCAGTTCATCTTTATCTATTGTAGGCTTTTCTACTTCCATGATCTCCATTTTCTCAGGCGCTTCAAGAAGCAAAGCTTTCATTCCGGACTCCTGTTTTCAACAGCAAACTGACAGAGATCCCTGTATTTACAATAACGGCACTCCTCACCGGGACAGGCCTGAAAATGGCCCACCTCCTCAAGTTGATCAATATGCCATCTAAGTTCACTTATATAGCTATTCAGCTTGTCCTTTTTTTCAAGGGCTTGCTTCAGCTTGTCTCTATATCTGAAAAGAAGTTTCTGCCTGGGTTTTTCGCCGGATGGATCATCTTTGGCAAGAGAAATTATCTCTGCTATTTCACCAAGGGTAAGACCGTATTCTTTAAGCTGCTTTATCCGTAACAGATATACAAGATCCTTCTTCGTATACCTGCGGTGTTCAGAATTTTTTCGCTTAGGAGCTTCAAGCAAGTCAAGTTCTTCATAGTAACGGATGGTTCTAACCGTAACTCCTGCCTCTTTGGCCAGCTCGCCTATGCGCTGATATTTTTCAGTAACACCTTTGGTCTCCACTGCACTCTCCAGAATCTAACCTATAACGTAAGATTAATTATAGGTCAGTTTTCGCCAGCAGTCAATAGAAAATAATCGATAGCTATCGCGCTTCTACTCTATAATGTTTCCACATGGAATGTAGGATCAACGCGGCTACAGTAATAAGGTAGGGGAAGGCAAGAATGAAGTCTGCCGGTATATTGATTGAACCTTGAGCATAATTGGAAAAACTTTCGGCAAAACCGAAAATAAATGATGCAATAAGCACTCCCAATGGCGTTCTGTTTCCCAGGTAAATAACGACAAGGGCAATCCAGCCCCTACCCGAGGTCATGTTGGGAATAAAAGCCCCCAGGTTCAGGGTAAGCACTGCCCCGGCAAGACCGCAGGTGAAGCCCGATATCAGGATTGCTGAAAGCTGATATTTCCTCGGATTCAAGCCCAGAGATTTTATAGCCCGGGCATTAAGGCCGGTTCCCCTTACATGCATGCCAAAGGGGGTTTTATAAATCACCAGATAGGCAGCGATAACTACCAGCCAGCTTAAATAAACAAATATATTATGATTTATGAAAAGATCGCCAATAAAGGGCAGCTTCTGTAAAAGAGGTATGGTTAATTTAGGCAGTTCCGGAAGGTCTTGAAAGAGAATTACTCCTTTATTGCCGAATAGGTGAAAGGCAAGGACAACTGTAAATCCGGAGGCGAAAAGGTTAGTGGCCAATCCGGTTATAAATACATTGGCCTTCAGATAGAGAGTAATACTGCCAAATACTAATGAAAGCGCCATGGTAACAGTGATGCCGAGAAGCACACCAAAGAATAAGCTGCCCGTATAATAGGCAAAAACCACACTGAAAAAAGCCCCGAAAAGCATCAGCCCTTCAAGCGCGATATTCAACATACCGGAAAGCTCGGTAAAGAGACCGCCCATGGCTGCCAGCAGAAAGGGGGTCATTATATTGACTGAATTGTGGATCAGGGGTATAGAGCTTTCAAAAGTATTCATACTTCAACCCGCTTCCGGTACCTTACAAAGTTATAAAGCGCCTGTGCTGTTATCAGATAAAATATCGTGGACTGTACAACTGCTGCAATTTCAAAGGTGATATCTGAATGGAGCATTGCTGCCTTTGCCCCGGCCTCAAGATAGGCAAAGAATATTGCCGCAGGTATTACGGCTAAAGGATTATTCCTGGCAATCAGTGCTACAGCGATCCCGTTCCAGCCCATACCGCCGGAAAATCCCTTTAAGCACATATGATAGGTGCCCAGAATTGAAATGCTCCCGGCAAGGCCATGAAGCCCGCCGCTTAAAAACATGGGAATTACTATATATTTTGCTGTATTGATACCGCCATATCGGGAAAACTCCCTGTTCAGCCCGCACATCCTCATTTCGTATCCCCATTTTGAATAGAACATGAAGAAAAAAACCAGAATTGCTGTAAGGAGGGCGAATATAATACTTATATCCAATCTTGAAGGCGGAAAGATGTACAGGAAAAAATATTTGTCGCTAATAAGCGGGGTGGTAAGCAGGTTTGAATTTGGATCATTCAAGATACCGGTAATAAAATAATTTATTATTAAAATAAGAGCTGCAGAGAATAGAAAGGAACTGATCAGCTCGTCGGTATCCCACTTCATCTTAAAGAAACCTGAAAGCCCGCCAATCACACCGCCCACGAGGATTGCGCTCAAAACAGCAAGAAATATTCCAACCAGAGCACCGGCAGAAGGAAGGGCAAGGCAGATAACCGTGGCAGCCAATCCGCCGGCATAAACCTGTCCCTCGCCGCCAAGGTTAAACATGGATGCTCTGAAAGCAACCGCAATACCCAGCCCGGTAAAAATAAGGGGTATTGCCGAATTAAGCATATTGCCAAAATAGTATTTATTTATAAAGGGGCCGATCAGAAAATAGTAGATTGTCTTCCCTGGTTCATCACTCAAAATGAAGATCAGAATAATAACCAGGAAAAAGGCAATACCCAGGGTAATCAATAGACCAATTGTATTAACAAAGAGTTCGCTGTTTTTCTTCTTAAGTCCCACTCAAAAACCCTTCTATTTTACCTCAAAATCACCTCTGATCCCGTGCATATATTCCCCGATAATCTCTTTTGTGATCTCTCTATTGGCCAGATCAGCTGCAATTCTTCCTTTATACATTACCACTACCCTATCCGCCAGTGTGAGGATCTCCTGAAGATCAGATGATATAAGCAGTATCGCTGAACCCTGCTCCCGGAGCTGCAGTATTTTCTTATAAACAAACTCACTGCTTGCTATATCAAGGCCCCATGCCGGCTCTGAAAAAACAATGAAATCAGCTTTGGCCTCCAGCTCCCTTGCCAGGATTACCTTCTGTATATTTCCGCCGGATAGATAGCCAATGGGCAGGGCGGTGTCACCGTCAATTGAATATTTTGCGGTAAGGGTATCGGCAAAATCCTGCACCCTTTTCTGACTCATAATCCCTGCTTTCTGGAAATTACGCGAGTTGGTTATAATCATATTCTCCTTTACAGATGATCGCAGGCTGGAGCCCCTGTACAGCCTGTCTGCCGGTACATAGCATAACCCCTGTTCCCGTAATTCATGTATGGTACTGTTTGTAATTCTGTTGTTATTATAATAGATCTCCCCGGAGGATATCCTGCGCAATCCCGTTACTACATCTTCAAGCTCTGCCAAACCATTCCCGCCTACACCGGCAACGCCGACAATTTCACTGGCATGTACGGTAAGGTTGAGTTTATCGAGTAAAGGCATATCCTGATTCTTCTGCCTCAGGGTTACCTCTTTCAATTCCAACACCGGAAGACCGCGGGTGAGCTCTGCTCTTTCGATATCATAGAGCACGCTTTTACCGACCATTAACCTTGAAAGTTCTTTCCGGTCAACCTCTGCAGTTTTTTTTACTGCAGCGACTTTCCCCTTTCTCATTACCGTTACCCGGTCGGATATCTCTTTCACCTCATTAAGCTTATGGGTGATAATGATAACTGTCTTACCTATTTTCTTTAAATTCCGTAGCGTGGTAAAAAGCTTCTTAATTTCCTGCTCGGTAAGTACGGATGTCGGCTCATCAAGAATTAAAAGATCAGCCTGCCGGTAAAGCATTTTCAATATCTCTACAAGCTGCATCTGGCCGAATGTAAGCTGCGATACGGTTAATCCGGGTTCAATCTTAAAACCGTACTCCTTTATAATCCCCATAACCCTGCCACGGGCCTTTTCTCTATCAAAAAAAATCGAATACTTTTTGGGTTCAATGCCAAGTACAATATTCTCACATATTGTAAACTGCGGTATAAGCTGGAAATGCTGATGAACCATACCAATACCCAGCCTGTCAGCATCCAGGGGATTTGCAATTGATACCTCTCTCCCTCTAAAGGTTATGGTTCCCTGGTCGGGCCGCTCGAGTCCATGGAGTATCTTCATTAAGGTTGATTTGCCGGCTCCGTTCTCACCGACTATTGCATGTATTTCATTCTTTTCAACTGAAAGATCAACTTTATCATTGGCCAGCACCCCTGACTCTTTATATAGTCTTATTATCCCCCGCATTTCAAGATATGACATTTCAGCCTTTACCCTTTTTGACCAACCAGGGGGCTGCCGCTCTGGCTGTTAGCTCAATTATAATTCAGGCGCTGCCAGCCTTAATTCACCGCTGCGTATCTTTCTTACAACAATGTCCATTGCCTCTCTTACATCTGCCGCTACTGACTTTATATAAAGAGGATCATCATCCACAAAATCCACATATCCCTGCTCTGCAGTAACAATTCTTGCCTCTCCATAGGGCACCTTACCCTGAATTGCCTCCTTTAAAACCTCGGAGACGAGCTTTTCCTGGTAAAGAAGACCACAACCCACAATTACTCCCGGTGCCATAGCCAGTTCATTGCTGTCAAAATAGAGAACGTATTTTCCTCTTTCCCTGCAGGCATTGATTACTCCCTGATTCGCTCCCCCGGCAATAGTTGCTATAACATCAACCCCGCTGTCAATCATACTGTTGGCCAGGTCCGCGGCTTTATTTGCGTCATACCAGTTGCCGATTACTCTAAAATCCATGGTAATAGCCGGATCAACCGCCTGAAGCCCCAGCTTATAACCGGGAACTATCATTTTATCCAGGGCGGTTGATCCGGCTATTACCATGGATTTTAGAGTAATCGGCAACTGGTATGACGCAAATAAAGCCGCGGATCTGGCCAACAGTATGATTGACAGCGGGGTTGATGTTATAGCAACTATTGCCGGGGGAGCGA
>DRHE01000064.1 GCA_011049745.1 Spirochaetales bacterium
AAATGGGGAAGTAAATATGGCATCTCCCCGGTTAACACCATAGGCCATAAGGGACATTAGAAGCGCATCCGTACCGCTGGCACATCCCACAGAGAAGGATACCCCCGCATATTCGGCCAGCTTCTTTTCCAGGGTCTGCACTTCCGGACCGTTAATATATTTGCCGTGGTCAAGAACCCCGGAAATATTCTGCTCCAGCTCTTTCCTGATATGGTGCTGCTGTTCTGCTAAATCGATAAAGTTCATTATTTACTCCAAAAGGTTAATAAGGCCAAAGACTATAATTTTTACTGTAAATTATCAATCCGGTTTTGTAAGATCGGAGTGTGGAGATAATTTGAAAAATCAGTGTACAGTGCTATTCATATCTTAAAAATGCCTCTGTAATAAGATTAGTGCCTGGATGAGGAGTACTTGATTTATGCTAACTATTGGTGTATATTCAATGTGAAAGGAAGTGGTGGTATATGGTACGTATGACCTTAACACTGGATGAGAACCTGGTGGAAGAAGCACAGCAAATGTTTGGTGCTTCGACAAAGAGAGAAACAATCCAGATAGCCCTTATTGAAGTCGTAAAGCAACGAAAAAGAGAAATAGCTCTCACTCACTGTGGCAAGATTAAACTTGATTTGAGCCAGGAACAACTTCAGTCATTAAGAGAACAGGGATGATACTGATAGACAGCTCCGCCTGGATAGAATACTACCGGCCGGATGGTCTGGCAGAAATAAAAAAAGCAGTATCGTTTGCGATCCAGGAAAACACAGCAGCAGTAAATGGTATTGTCAAAGTCGAGATCCTTGTATTTTCATCAAACAAAGGAGATTATAAAAAGCTGTTATCCGATTTCGCCTCCTTCCATTGGCTTGAACTCAAACAAGATGTGTTCGATCTTGCTTCCGAAATGGGAAGGGAGCTTAGAAGAAAGGGTATAACCATTCCGGCAACCGATCTTATTATTGCAGCCTGCGCAAGAGTCAATAATACTTCGCTTATCCATTTTGATAATCACTTTGAAAAAATCGCGCAATTCTATTCGCTTCAAACAATAAGTCCACTGAGAAAACATAAAAAGAATTGATAATCTGTGGTAAAAAAGCGCCTTTAACAAGGCGGCGCTATAACATAGCGGCAAATGCAGCTGCTAAAAAAAGTAAAAATGCTAAAAAAGGTTGCCATGTTCATCAAAGTCAAGGGGGCAGGGATCGCTCAGGATGCGCTGTTTTTCATGATTCCTAACCTCTTCCAGGAGGTTCCCGGAAACCTCAATTTGATCCACTTTAATAGTATTTTTTATCCGTACCATTCTGACCTCTTTTTTATCAGCTATATTACAGGTCTTGATAGCAGCCTGGATTGCCAGCCGGTCATTCTTTAGAACCATGGGAATTTTTGCACTCAAAGGCACTGTAGAAGTCAGGGCATTGGGGTAGGTCTGATCAAATCTCAACTTATTGAAGAGCCGCCGGGTAGTGAAATCTAAAATTCCCAGTCCATTAGCGTTACCGTGGGATGCTTCTGTGAGATCAAGTACGGCTATCCTGGCAATATCCGGACTGCCGATTGCATAGGCACAGGGAGTATGAAAGTATCCTACCACATTGGTATCAAAACCGGTGCCGCTGATATCTTTGCCGATCTCATCTATAATCAGGATGTCCAGCTCTTTAAAAAAGATTCTGGGAAGCAGGTCCTTGGCGCGCTGCTGGAGTGCGGGCTCCTTTTGTTCAATCTCTTCTTTTTTAAGTATTTCTATTGAGCAGGTTTCATGATAGCCATTTTCAATAAGGCCTACAGCAAAGGATATTCTGCTCCTGTTCAAGGAAATCCGGGCAATATCGATAATGTTTTGCTCCATCGGCTCGAAACCCAATTCATGGCAGGCCTCAGCTCCCTTCTGCTTGCCTAAACCTATAGCGATCATCTTCAGCAATCCGCTTTCAAAGTTCCCGCGGAAAGAGACGTGGGGTTTGATACGGTTAAAGATGATAATGGCGTCCGCTTTATGGGCATAGCGGTCAATATAAACGGGTAAGCTCTTGCTTGTCTTGCCAAGCTGCACAACCTCCATGGAGGAGCGAATCGGAGCCTGCACATAGCTTTCGGTGAAGCCCATACTCTCCAGCATGTTTCGCTGTCCCAGAGCGGAGGCGCCGCCGTGGCTGCCCATAGCCGGAATAATAAAGGGATCTGCACCCCGTTTTTTAAGTTCTTTTACGAGCAGTTTAACGATTAACGGCCCATTGGAGATGCTACGGCTGCCCACGGTAATTGCCACCTGCCAACCCTTCGAGATCTCTTTAAGCACTCCCGAGTGATGCAGTTTTGAGGAAAAGTCTTTCTCTATATCCGCAACAACCGGTCTGTCGAACTTTTGTTCAACCCTGGCTAACTCAGGGATGGGGATGGAGTGAAGAAGCTTATCAATTATATCCATGGAAACCTCCAATTAATCTACTTTACAGAAAATACGAAGGCTGTAAAGGATTGAGTTTTATCTATAGCCTTATTTTATCCGAGAAGCCAGTGGATATTTTTCACCCGTGCCATTTCAGTTGGGTTTCTGATATTGACCGTTCTAGTGGTTGCAGGTATGATTTTGCGCAGCCCCAAACATAGAAAAGCGGAAGTTCTGGTTGAAGATATCTGTTAGATTATATGGATAGAGGAGTCAAAATATGAACCAATTTGATATTGCGCGAGAATTATTAACAAAGTTTAAGGGTGATTCATATAGCTACGGCGCCGGGGTGCTGCCCGGAGTCGGCAGTATTTCCGCTTCAGAGGGCAGGAAAGCGGTGATGATCTTTGATCGCTACCCCGGCAGCGAGGAGAGGGCTAAAGTGTTAAAAGATTCCCTTGCCCGGGCTGGTGTTGAGCTTGCCGGGATTATTGATGGGGCAAAGCCCAACTGTCCCAGAGAGGATCTCTACCGGATTACCGGTGAGCTTAAGTCACTCAACCCCGAAGTGATAATTAGTTTTGGCGGCGGCAGCACAATTGATGCGTCCAAAGCTGCTGAAGTGCTGCGCACCCTTGGCGGCAGTATAGAGGATTATTTCGGCACCGGGTTGGTAACCAAAGCCCTGGAGCAGAGCGGCAAAAAACTGTGCCCGCACATTGCCATACAGACTGCAGCCAGCTCGGCTGCTCATCTGACCAAGTACTCAAACATTACCGATACTGCCACCGGTCAGAAAAAGCTGATTGTCGACGAAGAGGTTGTTCCTTCTCATCCCGTTTTTGATTATGAAGCAACCTATACGGCTCCGCAGAGCCTGACAGCGGACGGGGCACTGGACGGCATTGCCCATTCTTTAGAGGTACTTTATGGAGCAGTGGGTAAACCTTTCTATGAAAAGATGAAAAAGATAGCCGGGGCTTCAATCAGCCTGGTGGTTAAGTACCTGCCCATAGTCATAAAAAACCCTGAAGACAGGGAAGCCAGAGAGGCTCTCTGCCTGGCCACCGATCTGGGTGGTTATTCAATAATGGTCGGGGGGACCAATGGGGGCCATCTGACGAGTTTTTCACTTGTTGATATACTCAGCCATGGACGGGCATGTGCCATGATGAATCCCTACTATACAGTCTTCTTTGCTCCGGCTATAGAAGGGCCGCTCCGTCTGGTTGGAGAGATCTACCGGGAAGCCGGTTTTATCAATAAGGACATTTCCGGCCTGTCAGGCAGGGAGCTGGGTGTAGCAGTTGCCGTGGCCATGTTCGAGCTGGCGCGCAGTATAGGTTTTCCGACTATGCTTAGTGAAGTAGAGGGTTTCAGCCGGGAGCATATTGAACGCGCATTAAAAGCGGCTAAAAACCCTCAGTTAAAGATGAAACTTCAGAATATGCCCATCCCACTGACAGAGGCGATGATTGACGAGTATATGGGACCAATTCTGGAGGCCGCCGGGGATGGGAACTTGAGCCGGATCAAGAATGTATAGAGCAGCTTCGAAAGATATAAGATAGGCACCAATAGTGAAAAAGATCAGACTGGCTTATGGCAAAGACAACCTGGATATCCGTCTTCCCGAGGCGCTTAAGATTGAAGTGGTGGAACCCCAATACCGGGCCGGGCTGACAGATCAGAAAGGCGCCATAGCTGCGGCTTTGCGAGAACCAATTGCCTCACCTGCACTTTCTGCGCTGGTTAAACCCGGCCACAGGGTTGGTATCGTATTCAGCGATATTACCCGGGCAACCCCCTATAATCTAATCCTGCCCGCTATTCTGGACGAGCTTAAGACAGTGGCTGATGAGCAGATAATACTCTTTAACGCTACGGGAACCCACCGCTCCAATACCAGGGAAGAACTCTGCCGGATTCTCGGTCAGGAGGCGGTAAAGCGTTTTAAAATTGTCCAGAATGATGCTGCAGATGAAGACTCTCATATGCTGATGGGAGCTACAGCGAGGGGAAATAAGGTTTGGATCTTAAAGAGTTTCATGGAGTGCGATATCCGTATTCTTACCGGTTTTATCGAGCCACACTTATTTGCCGGTTTTTCAGGTGGCGGTAAAGCGGTTATGCCGGGCCTTGCTCTGCTGGAAACGGTAATGAACAATCATAATGCTCAAAATATCGATCATGATCGGGCCAGGTGGGGTGTTACCAATGGGAATCCTATTTGGGAAGATGTTATGGATGCGGCAAAATTGTGTATGCCACTGTTTCTGCTAAATGTCGCTCTGAACCGGGATAAAGAGATCATTGCAGTATTTGCCGGGGATTTGGAGAAGGCCCATGAGCAGGGATGCATCTTTGTGAAAGAACTATCAATGTGCCCGGTGCCGGCGGCTTTCGATATCGTTATAACCAGTAACTCCGGTTTTCCCCTGGATTTGAACCTTTACCAGAGTGTCAAAGGAATGAGCGCTGCGGCACAGATTGTCAGGCCGGGAGGCAGTATCATTATCGCTTCGGACTGCTGGGACGGCATTCCGGAACACGGCGAGTACGGCCGGCTACTCAGTGAGGCTGACGATCCGGATGAACTATTGGCGGAAATCAGGCAGCCTGGTTTCACCATTCAGGATTCCTGGCAGGCCCAGATCCACGCCTTAATCTGCAAGGAAACGGATGTATTTCTGTACAGCCATAACTTGAGCGATGAACAGATCAGTAACGCTTTCCTGAAGGTCTGCCGCAGCGTCGAAGAAACAGTGGCAGCGCTGATCAAACGCTACGGACCGGAGGCGTCAATCTGTATTTTACCGGAAGGTCCGTTAACCATACCCTATGTGCGGGAAAACTTAAACGAAAGCTTATAAAATTAATTATAGAGGAGAATATTTATGCCGGTAAAAAGATTAAAAGATGGTAAGAAGATCATCGGGACTATGCTGCGATTTGTGCGCAATCCCGGGATAGCCTATATTGCCAAACACGCGGGCCTTGATTTTATTATGCTCGATATGGAGCATGGCTCCTACGCACTGGAAACATTGGCGGATGTCTGTAAAGTGGCCCGCGCAGTCAACCTGGGCTGCTTTGTGCGAGTGCCTGAATTGGCTAAGGGATACGTGTCAAGAGCTCTCGACTGCGGAGCAACCGGGGTCATGGTGCCCATGGTGGAGAGCGTAGCTCAGGCGAAAAGCCTGGCCGGCTGGATGAAATTTGCCCCCGTGGGTATAAGGGGGCTGGGAGGCTCAGGCGGTCATACCAGTTTTGGCGGATTAGGCGGCCCGGCTCCGGATTTCATGGCCCAGGCCAACAAGGAGACCCTGGCTATTGCCCAGATAGAGAGCAAAGCAGCCGTCGAAGCAATAGATCAGATTGCAGGGGTTGAGGGTATTGATGCGCTCCTTATAGGTCCCAACGATCTTTCCATATCTCTGGGTTATCCTGGTGAGCTTACTCACCCGGAAGTGAGCAAGGCAATTGAGAAGGTGGCTAAAACCGCAGCCGCTAATAACAAGATATTCGGCATGCATGCCGGCGATGCTATGCTGGAAAAATGGCTGCCCAGCGGTATGACCCTGATAATGAACTCACTTGATATTAATATCCTCACTGCAGGCATGGCCGCTATAAGTAAGAAATACAAATCGTCCTGATTGTTAAGGTTGCTATTGCGGATAAGATTATCACTACTTAAGAGGAGACTTGTATGAGCTATAAAGTGTTGATTCCCCAGGATGTAGCGGAAGTGGGTAAAAGATATCTCACGGATCGAGGCTACGAGATCAAAATGGGAAGCGGTATTTCAGAGGACATCATCAAAGAGGAAGTAAAGGATTGCGACGCAATATTAGCCAGAACTGCACAATTTCCGGCAGAGGTGATCGAGGCAGGTCCAAAGCTGAAAGTAATCGGGCGTCACGGTGTGGGTGTGGATAATATCGATTTTAAAAGAGCTGAAGAACTGGGCATATGGGTAACCAATGCGCCGGAATCCAATGCAGGATCCGTAGCTGAGTACGCTATAGGTATGATTATCTCCCTGGCCCGGAATTTCCTTGCCTGTGACCGGGAGCTGCGCTCTGGAAATTTTGGAATTCGCAACCGGTTGAAGGGCGCTGATCTGGATGGAAAGACCCTTGGTATAATCGGTCTGGGCAGAGTCGGAACCCAGGTGGCGAAGAAGGCAGCGGCTGGATTGAATATGAAGATCATTGGTTTTGATCCCTATATGAGTCAGGACAGGGTTGCAGCCGAAGTAGAGCTGGTAGATAATTGGGATTATCTATTTGAAGAAGCGGATTTTATCTCTCTGCACCTGCCTGCTACTCCTGAAACAAGGAATATTGTAGGTAAGAAAGAATTTGAGCTGATGAAACCTACTGCATACCTGATAAATGCGGCCAGGGGAGAGACCGTGGATGAAGGCGAGCTTGTCAAGGCATTGCAGGAGGGAAAGATCGCCGGCGCCGGTCTCGATGTGTACGCCAAAGAGCCTCCGGACAACGACAACCCGCTTTTCGCCCTGGATAATGTGATCCTGTCGCCGCATAATGCGGCTTTGACCAGGGAATGTATGGACAGAATGGCTCTGCATGCTGCAATGGGAATCGATGAAGTGCTTTCCGGCAAGAGCCCGACCTGGCCGGTAAACAAACCGAAAAAATTTTAGGGAGATAGATATGGGGGGTTGTGTAAATATGAAAATAGGATTTATCGGTTTAGGGATTATGGGAAAGCCAATGGCTAAAAACCTGTTAAAGGCAGGCTATGAGCTGGTGGTGCATGATATGAATAGAGCTGCGGTTCAGCAGGTGGTAGAGCAGGGAGCGGCAGAAGAATATTCTTCAAAGGGTGTCGCAGAGAAGAGTGAAATCATAATAACCATGCTTCCCAACTCTCCCCATGTTAAAGAGGTGGTGCTGGGCAGCAATGGCGTTCTGCAAGGCGCTAAAAAGGGAGCAATAATTATTGATATGAGCTCTATCGCGCCCCTGGTCTCCAGGGAAGTAGCGGCAGAAGCTAAGAAAAAGGGCGTGGAAATGCTCGATGCCCCGGTGAGCGGCGGCGAGCCCAAGGCTGTTGAGGGTACCATAGCCATCATGGTGGGGGGGCCGGAGGAGGTGTTCAATAAGGTTAGGGATATCCTCCTGGTAATGGGATCTTCAGCCGTGTTGGTAGGGGAGATCGGCAGCGGTAATGTGACCAAGCTGGCCAACCAGGTAATCGTAGCTTTGAATATTGCAGCCATGTCTGAGGCCATGGTCCTGGCAACCAAGGCGGGAGTTGATCCGGAAAGGGTTTACCAGGCAATCCGCGGGGGTCTGGCCGGCAGCACGGTGCTTGATGCCAAGGTTCCTCTGGCCCTTGAGGGCAATTTCAAGCCCGGTTTTCGCATTGAGCTTCATATAAAAGACCTGATGAATGCATTGGATACTGCTCACGCCGTGGGCGCGCCCCTGCCTTTGAGCAGCCTGGTCATGGAGATTATGCAGGCTCTGAAAGTAGACGGCAAAGCCGGGGATGATCACGGCGGCATAATTCAATTCTATGAAAAGCTCTCCAATATCGAGGTTCGCAGGAAGTAGGGCGCCTGTCCGCTATTACAGGCTAATAACCTTCATTTGAAGGAGATAGATATGGGGGTTGCACAATCATGAAAAAAATCCTAGCTCTCTGCCTGTTGTGCATTCTCCTGTTGGCAAATCAGGCTCTGCATGGGGAAAGCTTTAGGGTGAGTTACCTGCCCGGGGATAAGTTCCGTATAACTGAAAAAGCAGATCTGAGGCGTTATGAGGATGGGCGTTTCATCGGTCTTGCCTACCGTGAAGTCAGGGGGGTGCTCGACGTACTGGCCGGCAATGAAGAGGGCGGGGCAAGTAAAGTTACAGGAGATTTTTATGTTTTTGAAGAGACCAAACATAAAAGTATAAATGTGGCCAGGCGAATAGACCAGGTGGTGAAGGTAAACTTCCTGATTAAGGAAAATGGTCAATACGTGGTGGCTGAAAACCGGGGCTATCCCTCATTAAGGAGCTTTCCGGTATTCCCTGCCGGAGAAATCGAGCAGGGCGAAAAGTGGCAGGATTTCGGCGAGCGGGTGGTTGAGCCCTTTCGTGACGGCCGTTTCACCAGGGTGCGTTTTTACTGTGATTATCAATATTACGGCACCGATATTATAGGGGGAAGTGAATATATTGTGCTGAAAGCCCAGTATGCCATGCGCTATAAACCGGGACAGGATCCTTACGGCGATGAGCGAATAAGGGGAATCAGCGGCAAGCACCTGGTGACTATCTATTTTGACCCAAATTTGCAGCGCCCGCACTTTATGCGCGACCAGATGGATGAGATTTATCAGCTCGCAGACGGCGGTACTATTGCCTACAAGGGTTTTATTCTTACCTGGTTCGATAATATTGTAACCATGGACCGCTCTCACCTGGTTGAGGAAGTCAGAGAGCAGTTGAAAGAATCCGGGGTGGAGGATATATCGGTTGAAGAGAAAAAAGAGGGTGTTGCCCTTACCCTTAACCGGATCCACTTTGTGGCGGATCAGGCGGTAGTTTTGCCTCAGGAGAAGGAGCGTTTAAAGAGGGTTGCCCAGGCCCTGAAAAAGATCGAATCAAGGAGTTTTTTGGTGGTGGGCCACACAGCTCGTGCCGGTTCTGTTGAAAGCCAGCTAACCCTGTCGGTGGAGCGGGCAAAGGCCATAGTAGATTACCTGGTTTCTCAAGGGATTGAGGCAAAACGTTTCCTTTATGAGGGCAGGGGGGCCAGCGAGTCGGTGGCTGCCAACGACAGTGAAGAGAATATGGCCAGGAACCGCCGGGTCGAAATTATTATTCTCGAGGATTGAGCGGTTTATTCAATAAAATCGGGGTTGATGACCATCAGTTCGCCGCTATCGGTTCCCACTATTAAATTGCCGTTATCCCAGTAGGGGCGGGTAGTAATATTTCCCTTTACCTTAAGCCGTTTCCTGATCCTGCCGCTGGTATCTGCGGCTATCAGTTCACCGCTGGTTGAACCGTAATATAGCAGGGAGGGCAAAGCATAATAGAGCGGCGGCGATGAAACACCCCTGATGGGTGCAAAGAGCGGGCTGCCGTCGGCCAGTGAGAAGCCGTAGATCGATTTATCGGCAAAGGCAAATACGCCGCCGAGCGCTGCTTCCAGATCGTGGAATATGCCGATGTCTTTTCCTGCTTCCAGCTTCCTTTGCCAGGCAACCTCACCCGCCTCCAGGTCAACACAAACCACCTGTCCCTTTCTGCCGGCAAAATAGGCCCGGTTGTCCAGGGTGTCAATTTTCAGGGCCACCGGCTGCACTGCTTTAGTGGCGATTCTCTGCACCACCTTTTCTGTTGTCGGGTCGATGACCATAAAGAGACCCTCCTGGTTGACTATCAGGAGTTTGCCGTTATATACCGCCGGGGTCATGCGGGTGCCGCCTGGAACGGCTATCTCTCTCATGGTTTCACCTGAATAGAGGTTGATAAAGCGGATGGAATTATTGGTAGGAAAGAGGGCGAATTGTCCGAAATGCACCACTCTTCTGCCAAAGAGATGGCTGTAATCCTTATCCAGGTTCATGCGGGTAAGGATCTTACCCGAAGCGCTATTAAGAATAAGGAACTCATCAGACCCGGAGAAGAAAACATTATTGCCAATTAGAACCGGAAAGGAGTTCTCATTGGGATTGTTGGCCGTATTTACCTGCCAGACTATTTCACCCGTACGGTTGGTGGCATAGAGGTTTCCCTTTTTATCGGCGCTGATCAGTCTGTCCGGGGTTACCGCTATGCGGTTGGTAAAGGCTGAATCAAAAATGGATTTACTGCTGACAATCGGTTTGCCCTTCAGGGTCACAACATAGGCGATGCTTTTTGCCTGAGCCATGTTGATGGTCAGAGTCTCATCCCGGTATCCCGGTTTAATGATCTTAAAGGTCAATCTTCGACTTAAGGGGAATTTTTGAGTCAGTATGCCTCTGCCTACAACCTGGCCGTTAAGGTAAATTTCAGCATCATCGGGATTGGTGCGAATTGTTACTTCCCTGTTTTCTTCTGTCAGGTTAAGGGTAAAGCGTTTTCCCTCCTCCTGGGGCACCTCAATACTCAAAATGCGGGTTTTAAAACCGCTCTTTATTACCTGAAAAGTGAGCTTTTCGCCTATAGGATAGCGGCCGCTGTAACTTCCCCTGCCCAGGATTTTTCCATCAAGACTGATCCGGGCATCTCCGGGAAAAACCTCGATCACAATATTCCGCTGCTCCCTTTCCAGGGCTACAGTATAAGTGCGTGCCTGGTCAGTTGTAATTTCAATGTCAAGAGTCTGTGGTATATAGTTTTCTTTAACAATCTGGAATGATAGTTTTTCACCAATCGGATACTCTCCGGTAAAGCTGCCCACACCAATGGAATTACCTTTAAAGGTGATTTCCGCATCTTCCGGTGTAGCGGTAATGGAGATTCCTCTTTTTTCCCGCTCAAGATTGATTTCATAGAGCTTTCCTGATTCCGGGGTTATTTCAATATCCAGGGTCCGGGGCAGATAGGTATCCTGCTCTATACGAAAAGAAATCAGGCTGCCTGCTTCAAAAGTGCCCTTATAGCTTCCCTGGCCCACTCTTCGATCAGCCAGAAAAATACGGGCATCGTTAGGAGTGGTTTTTATGGAAATTTCAACCTCGATAATTTTTGCCTGCAGTGTAACCGTATAGAAACGGCCGGAATCTTTTTCCACGCTGATAGTCATGGACTTTTCCACATAATTCTCCCGGCGTATTAACACATTGAGAGTATCTCCATGGGCGAAGAGTCCGGATAAATTACCCTTTCCTTTCAGATCACCATTTATTAAGATCTCAGCGTCGGCGGGTTCAACGGCAAAGGCAATCTTTTCCAGTTTAATCTGGGGCTTTTCTTGCTGCGCGGTTATCTCTTTACCGGCTGCCGGCTCCACCGGTATTTCAACGAGCTTTATCTTTTCTATGGTCTTAAGCTCTTCAGCGCTTTCCCGGCTGATCTCCTGCGCCGGTGCCATAACCTCGGCAACCTTTTCAGTTGTCTGTTCTACTC
>DRHE01000065.1 GCA_011049745.1 Spirochaetales bacterium
ACGGTAAAGATATCCGGAGCTTCACTCATCCTTTTGCCGGTCAAAACCGAGGCCAGTGTACCTAAGGAGCTCTGTTTCAAGGTGATTGAATCAGCTTCCAAACTGCAGGTCAGGGCCCCGGTAAAAAGGGGAGAGGTGCTGATTCGCGATATTCTGAAGAGCGGTGTCAACCTGGTGGCTACACGGAGTGCGGAAAAGGTTGGGTAAAATTTGTTTGCTAATCTTTAATTAAAGCTGAAACTTGTTACTTGACAAGCCTATCTATAAAAAGAATTCTATATACTTTATAATAAATGAGTCTTTTCACGGTTTTAGAATAAGACGCCACCACAGATTGGAGCATTAAGCATGGATGTAGAGACTTATGTCAAAGGGCTTCATCCCCTGGAAATTAAGCTGCTCAGGAAATATAAATCCGGGAATAAGATAACCTCTTCCGGGTTGATAAGTGAGCTCTCCTATAACCTGGGACAGTGTAACCAGGCTTTCAGCTGGTTATCAGCCAAGGAATTGATCGAGGAAACCAAGAGGGTAAAACGGGTTGAGTATGAGCTCACCGGGCTGGGCAGAGAGTACAGGGAAAAGGGCACGCCTGAGGAGCGGATCTATCAGCTGATCCAAGAAGAAGGAGCCTTAAGCCTGCCGGAATTAGCGGTTAAGCTCGTTCTGGAAAAGAGGGATGTAGGCTCCGCGTTCGGCTCTCTTTCAAAGGAGGGACTGCTCTCTCTCAACGCTGATAAGCAGGTGATGATAAAGGATGAAAGCAGAAGTGAGAAACTAGAAAGCCGGCGGCAGCTGCTGGATCTTTTCGGCGGTGAGCTTGAGGGAAACACGGAACAGGCAACGATATCCGAGACTGAGCTCTCACCCGAACAGGCGGAACTGGCTTCATCATTAAGCAGGAAGAGAGGCACAGGGCGAGGGTTGTTCCGGGTTACAGAAAGGGAAGAGGTAACCTATGGTATTACCGCTGAAGGGGAAAAAGTACGCCGGCTGCTCATTGACCGGAAAATAAGCGGTGAGGAGATAGGGGTTATCACCCCCGAGGTAATAAAAAGCGGGGAGTGGCGGGAAAAGGGTTTTCGCGGCTATAATCTCAACATTCCGCCTTTAAGGGTGCTGCTGGGCAGGAAAAACCCTTATGTGGAATTCTTAGAGAGATTGAAAGACAAACTGATTTCTCTTGGTTTTGAGGAGTTTGACGGTCCGCTGCTGGAAACTGAGTTCTGGAACAGCGATGCTTTGTTTATGCCGCAATTCCATTCTGCGCGGGATATACATGATGTCTACCATATCAAAGAGCCTACCCACGCAAAGGAGATTGAGCAGCCCAGCCTGGACCAGGTTGCCGCCACCCATGAAGATGGTTGGAAAACCGGCAGCAGGGGCTGGCGCTACAGGTTTGACCGTGATTTCACCAGAAGAATGATCTTGAGGAGCCACGGCACGGTACTTTCCGCCAGGACCCTTCCCAAAGCAAAGATTCCCGGAAAATATTTCGGGGTGGTACGCTGTTTCCGCTATGACCGTGTAGATGCAACTCATCTGGCGGATTTTTATCAGACAGAGGGAATTGTGCTGGGTGAAGATGTCAACTTAAGGACCCTGCTGGGTCTTTTAAAGATGTTTGCCGAGGAGGTTGCCGGGGCAGAAGAGGTGAAGTATGTTCCGGGATACTTCCCTTTTACCGAACCCTCTGTTGAGGTTCATATAAAACACCCGGAACTGGGCTGGTTTGAACTTGGCGGTTCCGGTATCTTCCGTCCCGAGGTAACCGAACCGCTGGGTATAAAGGTACCGGTTCTGGCCTGGGGGCTGGGAATTGACCGCATGGCTTTAGTTTCCATGGGTCTTAATGATTTACGTGATCTCTTCACTCAGGATATCGAACGGGTGCGTTTAAGGAGAAGGAAATAGAGTATGCCGAAAATAGAGATATATGAAGAGCCGTTTTACCGGGCATTGGGCAAAAAATATGGCAATGAGGAATTAATCGAGCTTTTAACTGCGGCTAAAGCAGAGCTGGATGAACATCTTAAAGATGAGGGGCTGTTGAAGATAGAGTTGAATGATACCAACCGCCCGGACCTCTGGTCAATGGCCGGTTTGGCCAGGCAGTTGAATATCTATCTGGGGGAGCCGATTACCGGGTATGACTTCTTTTCAACAAAAGAGGAACTCAAAGATTACAGTTCACGGGTTGTTGAGGTTGATGCGGGGCTTAAAAGTATCCGCCCTTATTTTGCCGCTTTTGTGGCCAGGGGCAGGGCTATCGATGAGCCGCAGCTTAAAGATTTGATCCAGACCCAGGAAAAGCTCTGCTGGAATTATGGGCGCAGGAGAAGCTCCATTTCCATGGGTGTTTACCGGGCGGACCTGATCGATTTTCCAATTAAATACCGGGCTGTTGACCCTGATGCCACCTCTTTTGTGCCTCTTGATATGGAAAAGGAACTCTCCCTGCGGCAGATTCTCACCGAACATCCGAAGGGAGTGGAATATGGTTCCATTGTAGCCGACTATTCTCTCTTTCCCTTTTTAGAGGACAGCAAGGGAGAGGTGCTGAGCTTCCCACCCATAATCAACAGCGCCCATCTGGGGGCTGTTAAGGTTGGGGATAGTGAGCACCTTATCGAAATGACCGGTACCGACATGGAATCACTGCTCCATGCCGCCTCTATAGTGGCCTGTGATCTGGCGGATGAGGGGTATGAAATTCTGCCGGTAAAGGTTATCTATCCCTTTGATACCCCCTATGGAAAAGAGATTGTGACCCCTTACTATTTTCAGAGTGATGTGACCATGGATATTGATTACGCAGCTAAACTGCTTGGCGAGAAACTTACAGTAGAGGATGGGGTCCGATTTGTCCTTAAAATGGGCAGCAAGGTCAAGGTTAAAGGTTCCGCTTTAACAGTAACGCCCCCGCCCTATAGAAATGATTTCCTCCATCCGGTGGATGTTGTTGAAGAGATAATGATAGGCCGCGGCATGGATAGTTTCAAGCCCGTATGGCCCGAGGATTTTACCGTAGGCAGGCTCTCTGAAACAGAGATATATAATAGAAGAATACGGGAGATTATGGTGGGTCTCGGCTACCAGGAAATGATCTATAATTATCTTGGTTCACGCCGTGATTTTATGGAACGTATGAATCTGAATGGCGAAGATATTATTGAAATTGCCAATCCAATGACGGAAAATTATGAAATTGTGCGCAATTCCCAGCTGCCCAATCTCTTGTCTTCAGAATCTGTTTCGGCAAATGGAGTTTATCCCCACCGTATATTCGAGATCGGCAAGATTGCTTATAAGGATAGCTCCGAGAACTACGGTTCTGTAACCCAGAACACCCTCTCCTTTCTAATTGCAGATGGCGAGGCGGGATTCAACGATGCTAATTCCCACCTCTCTGCTCTTTTCTTTTATCTGACACGCGAATATTCTCTGCAAGAAGTGGAGGATCCCCGTTTTATTAACGGAAGAGTTGGTGGGATTATCTGTAATGGTGTAAAGCTTGGTATAATAGGAGAGTTCCATCCAGCTGTATTGGATAATTGGGGAATTCAAATGCCCTGTGTCGGGGCGGAAATAGATATCGACCTTCTCATGGGGAAGGAGTAAGCGGGAGGTTTCATGAATAAAGAGTTGCAGGTAGGAGCTGTCTCTTTGCAGTGGGAAGAGGGCTGCAACATTATTGTCGGGCAGTCGCACTTTATCAAAACCGTTGAGGATATTGCCGAGATACTGAATGGCGCAGTGCCTGGTATTGAGTATGGGTTGGCTTTTTGTGAAGCCTCGGAGCCCTGTTTGATCCGCAGCCAGGGAAACGACCGGAAACTGATTGATGAAGCAGTAGAGTGCGCCAGGGCTGTAGGCGCGGGCCATTCCTTTTTTCTTATCATACGCAAGGCTTTTCCCATCAATGTGCTGAACCAGATAAAATCCTGCCAGGAGGTAGCCAATATTTTCTGTGCAACGTCCAATCCGTTGCAGATACTGGTGGCCGAGAGTGAGCAGGGCAGGGGTATTGTCGGGGTGATAGATGGTTTTTCCCCCAAAGGAGTAGAGGGAGAGGCAGATAAAAAGGAGCGGCGGGAAATGCTGCGCCGCTTCGGTTATAAATTCTAAAGCTCAAAGGCAGCAAAATTGATATAAACGAACAACCTCTCCACCTGTTTGACTTATCTACTCATTCTCCTTTTTTTACAAAATGTATAACATCATGTAAAATTAATTGATAAAATATGGTTTAGATATGATGGTCATGGAATATTTATTGAAATATTGTGCAAGAAAACTGCTAAATCTAGTATTAATATCCATTATATCCCTATCCGGATGCGCCGGCTATCTGGCCGCAAGAAAAGAACGCCAACCCTCAGAACAGCTACGAATGCCCCCGGCCAAAATCATCTCAATCAACTACAGAATCGCTCCATGGTATCAATTTAAACAGGCGGCCTGTTCACTCACATTTGATGACGGAACACTTGACCAGTACATGCTTGCATACCCTGAACTGGAAAGGAGAAATATAAAAGCCACCTTTTTTCTCATTACCTTTTTCAGAGAGGAGGGCTACTGGGATGATTACCCGGTCAGGCGAAGCTTGCTCTCCTGGGATCAGGCCAGGGAAATTGCTTTTTCAGGGCATGAAATAGGGAGCCACGGGCAAAGCCATGTGCAACTTCTTGAGGAAACTGACATTGTCGAGGATGAGCTCCGGGATTCCCGGAATAGAATAAAAAGAGAGATCCCATGGCAGAGGGCAATCACCTTCGCCTGGCCTTATTGGCGCAGTGATGATGACAGCCGCTATCTAGCCCGAAGAAACTATATAGGCGCCCGGACGGGGGTGGTAATTTCGGACAAATATATGGAGCGGCACGACGGCATTCCCAGCTCTACTCCGGCCGACCTGTTTCAGATTAACTCTTTAGCTGCACGGGAGGCCGATTCCAATGAATCCTGGC
>DRHE01000066.1 GCA_011049745.1 Spirochaetales bacterium
AAATAGGCGACAACTGATCTTAAAGCTATAGTATTTATCATGGCAGCTGTTCTTCTTGTTATTATTATAGCACAGCGATTTTTATAATCAAATTTATTCATGTACGAATTAGAAAAAAGATACGAAATAAGCATATTATTTATAGTACACAGCTGATTTTTCCATCCGCGATCCGGAAATTCCGGGACTAAAGCTTGAGAGATTGAATGAAGATTCCGGATTTCGTACTTTTCTGTTAGTACTCTAATAAAATATCTTGAAATATAGCCATGAAATGGCTATATTTAAGATGAAGAGAATTATTGAGGCTGACCAATAACCCTCAATTAGATTTGGAGGTTCTATATGAAAAAGCTATCAATTTCAGAAGCGAAAAATAAATTGCCCAGAATAATTCATGAGGTAGAAATGGGAGAATCGATACAGCTTACTCGTCATGGCCAACCGGCTGCTTTGATTATTTCTATTGCAGAATATCAATTGCTGGTAAGCCGGAGAAAAAGTTTCTCAGATACTATTGCTTCCTTTAGGGATGGTTTGTCTGCGGATTCTTTCATTGAAGATGATATTCTCACCGATCTCAGAGCTACAGATCCGGGGCGTGAGGTTTGGCTTTGAGTTTATTATACCTCCTTGATACATGTATCGTTTCAGAACCGGTGAAAATGTCTGCAAATAAGAATGTTATGCATATGCTAGCTTCAAATGAAGGGAAGTTCGCTATTTCTTCAGTTGTATGGCATGAGCTGCATTTTGGAATGTTCCGATTGCCTGAATCAAAAAAGCGTGATATGTTGGAAAAATATTTACATGAAGCAATTTTACCTTGCCTGCCTATTTTGCCTTATGATGAAAATGCGGCAGAGCTTCATGGTGAATTGAGGGCTTCTCTGGCCTCCAAAGGACTGACTCCAGCGTTTACTGATAGTATGATTGCGTCAATTTGTTTAGTGAATAATCTAATACTTGTAACCCGAAACGTTAATGATTTTAAAACTTTTGCCGACTTGAAAATAGAAAACTGGTTTGAGATAAATTAAAATCATACAGATCGAATTTCTCCGTCGCATCGGTGCAGACCGGGCTAACAGCCGGAGAAACAGCATTCGCAATCCGAACCGCTTAGCATCAGTGGGGATTTGTTACTTCCCGGCCGAAGGGTGAAACGGAAAAGATCAATCCCACCTTGTTGGAGTAATTGTACTGATACCCCGGCTCGTCGATGCCGAATAGATCAAATAAATTGTAGAAGAGGGAGAGCTTAACAAGCCAGGATTTTGCTCCGGGGAACCACAACTTTTTCATCCTGTCACTGACTATTACACCATCGGTGATTCCGACTACACGCGCGTCGTAGTAGCCCGATTTCAGATAAGATATGTAGATCAAACTGCCGCCAAGACCTATGAAGAAGCCGGCGCGGGACTGGTCGGCTACATCGTAGATTGGTGAGATGTTGAGATTCAATTCCAGGCCGGCGTGCAGTCGCCGTTCCTTTTTAAGTGGTAAGTATTGGTACAGGACCTCTCCCTCTTCGTCGGTATCTTCGACCTTCTCCCACGGCAGGACCCCAAAGCTGTCAACCGCCCCTGTAAGGTCGAAGTTCTCACTATATTCGCAGGTACCGGCAACGATATAGGTGAATAGGTCCTGAGGCAACTCACCTACCTGAACGAAAAATGTTTCGAGGTGTATCTCCCGTGAAAGCAGGAAAGCATGTCCGAAGCCAAAGGCGATGTTGAAACCGAAGGTATTGTCTCCCCCGGCAAAGTCGTATACATCGCTGCTGGAACGCAGGAACAGCATGGTGTCAAAAGCGCCCATCACCCCCAGGTTGGGCCTTTTAGGCACCAATCCCCAGAGGGGCACATTCAGTCCTAGGGCAGTGCCGAAGATCTCATCCTGGGTATTGACGAGCAGACTCGGACCGCACAAAAGGTGTAAATCCGCATAAGCGGATGACGCCAATACACAACACAGGACTATCAAAAACCACCGCTTCATTCCCCGCCTCCTGCAAGCCACAACTGGATCTCATTGAACACCCAAACGCGGTCCATACAATGCTTAATTGATAGTAGGACTTGTATCACAGGATAGTCGGGATGTCATGAAATGAGAAATATTTGAAAGAATACAGTCTGGAGAGGGAAAAGATATGAGCAATAATCCTGCAGTAGGAAAAGAACAGGGTTGCTGATCGGGAAGGCAGATGGTTGTAGGATCAGCGGGGTTCGGCTAACTGTGCCTGGTGAGTTTTTCAATCAGTTACTTTTTTAGGGCTCCAGGTGGCCAGCAGGACACCGCCGATAACGACGAGAGTGCCAATTCCCTGACCCGAGTTTATACCCTCACCCAGCAGAAGCCAGCCCAGGATAAGACTGATAATCGGTATAATGTTGAGGAACAGGGAGGCTTTGCTGGCTTCTATCATGGTCAAGGCCTTGGTAAAGGATAGAAAGGCGACAACCGAAACTACGATGCCGAGGAATCCGAGCGCGATAAGCCCCCAAAGGTTGAAATTAAACTGCCCCCTGGCCAGCTCGATAGAAGCCATGGGCAAAAACAGGAGCGAACCAATGATGCTCTGGGCTGTGGTCAGGGTAAGGGGCTGGTAGCTCCTGGTCAGATGACGGGTTAAGGTAATGTAGACCGCTCCCATGATTGCCGCTCCACAGGTTAGGAGCACCCCGCTAAGCGAAACTGGGGGCTGCCCCGTGGACGGTACTTTCCGATCTGCCAGGAGAACAACGAGAGCCACACCTATTACAGATAGAAAAATTCCGCCCCAGCCGCGCAGCCCCATACGTTCCTTTAGAAAAACATGGGCAATAATACCGGTTAGAGCAGGAATACTGGCAATTATTATGGAAGCTAAAAAAGCAGGGATGCGTGTTAAACCGGTGGTCTCGAAGAGAAAGTAAAGACCAGGGTAAATAATTCCCATGGCAAGAAGCCTTAACAGGTCTTTGCTGTTAAGTTTCTGGCGGCCCCGAATCAACATCAACAGGATCAGGATCAGACTGGCAATTAGGAATCTCCCTGCTAGAAGGGTGAAAATCCCCAGACCTCCCGCGGTGATGGCGTAACGGGTTGCCACAAATGAGCTGCCCCAAAGGAGGCAGGCAATCATTATCAACAGGTACTGCATAATGGACTGCTTTATAAATGTTCAGGAGTATAATGTCAATTGCCTCTCCGTTATCTGTCCAGGTGATCTGCCCAGACTCCTTAGAAATGTCGTGTTGCCTTAAATCGGCTAAAGGCATGATATGACATTCAATCCCTGTTTTTTCGATGTGGAGATGCAGCTCCTTATCTTACAGAACGTCATTGCCCCTTCGAAGCTGCGAAAGGTTCCAGATATTTTCTGCTGTACCTTCATCATTCGAATATCCCGTTCTCCCAGATAACTCAGGTTGTTATCAAAGGGTACTGAGAAATCATATATGAATGCCAGCGCCGCCTCCTGGTGTTGCTGGAGCCGCTGTGGAAGCAGAAATACACGTGCCTATTCAAAATATTCAAATCCGTCGATGATATCCAGGTACTCCAGTTGCTTCACTGTCCTCGCTCACCAGTTCTTGCCCATTCTGGGGAATGATAATAAAACCGACCTTCAATCCCTTTGCATATGCACCAAAGATCAAGATTGATACTGGATTGATTAGGCGTATTCAAGAAACATTATAAACGAGTGCGTGACAGAGGCATCATGTGAAAACCGCGGTTTCTTTGCGGCAACCTCTTTCTGGCCCGGTGTCAAAAATAATTAGAGCAGCTGAAAGGTGGTAATACAGGTATTACTGTCAGAAAAAGTTGTGATCTCTCCTTCCGCTTTCCCGTCCATACTTTCCAGTGTGAGTGAAATATTCTTGTTCCGCGGCAGCCAGAGCTCGATAAAACCATTGGACATGGTTTTCATCGTCCGGTCGATGAGCACGGTACCATCGACCTGCAGAGCCAATACTTTGATAGGAACATCGACCAGCTCACCCTGGCAGCCGGACATGTAGTGGGTTTCGCAGGGGTGAGTGCTGTTGACGTAGGGGGCCAGGGCAACCATCATACTGTCCTCAGGCAGAGAGATCTTGACAGTTTTTTTGTTGGGGAACTCGAAGCTTATTTTCTCAGGCGTTATGAAACTGGTCACCTTGGGATTGCTCGTTTGCCACTTGTTGGCTAGAGCCAGGGCCTCCCTGGCATCGAGGCCGTCCAGGATTTTTGGCGAAACGGTAGATTGGGAGCGGCTCGTGGGTTGGGACTGCTCTTCCCTGGGGCTGCAGGCCAGGAGTATTAATAAAGAAGCAAGAAACAAAGCAAGAAGAGATATTCGTTTCATAATGATATCCTTTTAAATAATATATAGGTAATATATGCTCGTTGTGACTATCTGTCAAGAGTTGTCACGGACATAGAGTTTTTCCCCGTCTTCGATAGCTAGGCTGAGCTGGTTCTCCGGCGGAGGGAGCGGACAGATATAGCTGTAGTCTTAGACGCAGTAGGGATTGATTGATAATTAACACCGAAATGAGGGATATGAGAAAATTTATGAATATCTGAATCCCCCCCCAAAAGCCGAGTCTGGCTTTTTCAGTAATACATTCTTCTTTATTAAATCCATGTATCACATCCTGAAGTACAAGATGGAAGCTCTCAGACAGGCAACGGTGCAGGGTCAATATGCTTTTAAAAATGGAATTTATTATGGGGGAAATAATTTCGAACCGCAAAAGGAATGGATAGAACGATTGATTTTGGACAAGATCAGCGATTATGAATGCATTTTCTTGGTAGATGTGCATACCGGGTATGGGGAACGAGGAAAA
>DRHE01000067.1 GCA_011049745.1 Spirochaetales bacterium
CGCCTATTTGCAGAGGCGAAATAATAAATGTCAGAAAAGCTTCAAGCACAATCTATTTTTCGGCAGAGTGGCAACAATCGTTTAAGCCTAAATAAGAGAAGTGCCGGATAATGAAAGAAAAAGCCAAACTTGACCTGCAGTGCCACGGATTGCTATAATCTTTCAGTATGTCAAATCAGGTACTTTTAAGCCTGGGCGCTAACCTGGGGAACAGGCAGGGTAATATTCTCCAGGCTTTACAGTATATACGGGCCAGGGCTGACATTAATGGAATATCATCATTCTATGAAACAGAACCGGTAGGTCACCTTGAACAGCCTAAATTTATTAATATCGCCTGTTCCCTGGAAACCGAGCTTCCTCCCAGGGAGCTGCTTTCCTTTCTCAAATGGATTGAGAAGCGTGTGGGCAGAAGAGAGACCTTCAGGAATGGGCCGCGCTCTATAGATTTGGACATCATTTTTTATGATGATCTGGTAATTGATGATGATGGTTTGACTATCCCCCACCCCCGCCTGCAGGAAAGGGCTTTCGTTCTTCTGCCCCTTGCAGAAATTGCAGCTAAAAAGATACATCCTGTTTTGAAAACAAGCGTGGCGGAATTATTGAAAAAAATAGACCATAGCGGGGTTCAGCGCCTTAAGCGCAGCCTCAGGCTCCGCCTTGACCAGGACCGGCAGCAGTCCAAACCTGCGGTTCCCGTTCCATTAAGCAGAGTTGGAATTACCAACCTGCAGCGCATTATCCGCATAGAAGATAAGGGAAGGGGCAACCTTTTCCATGCCCACCTGGAGCTTTTTGCTGATCTTAATCCCAAACAGGCGGGGATGCATATGTCACGCTTCAGCGATGTCCTGGAGGAGCTGGTTGAGGAAATATCACTGCAAGCCTCTCCCGATATCGAATCTCTGGCAGAGCAGCTGGCCAAGCAGGTAATCAAAAGCCAGAAAGCTGTGCGCTCCGAGGTGCGTATCAGAGCGTACTCCTCTATTGCCCGGGTCACACCTGTCTCTGCTAAAAGATCAAAAGAGGTATATACCCTGATCGGAATGGCGGCCAGCTCACCCAGAGAGACCAGGCACCTGGTGGGAGTGGAAGCGGAAGGCATGACTGTGTGTCCCTGTGCCCAGGACATGGTAAAGAACTATTCACGGGAGCTGTTACAGGAAGAGGGTTTTTCCGGTTCAGAGATAAGCCGTATTCTGAATATTCTGCCGATTGCTTCCCACAATCAGCGGGGAAGGGGAACCCTGCTTTTAGGAACAACCCGGAATATTCGCGCCGAGAATTTGCTGCACATTATCGAAGCCTCTATGAGCTCGGAAACCTACGAGCTTTTAAAGCGCGAAGATGAATTTTTTGTTGTGAACAAAGCTCATCGAAATCCCCGTTTTGTCGAGGATGTGGTAAGGGAGATTATTCGCAATGTAGTGGAAATATATCCTGATCTTCCTGATGAAGCTTTTGTGCTGGCCAAACAGGAAAATTTCGAAGGCATCCATAAGCATAACGCCTTCGCCGAGCACTTCGGCACCATGGCTGAGCTCCGTCAGGAGGTATTAACAGGTAGAAAGTCAGTACATCATACCACTTTAGAAGAATGGCTTAACGTCTGATATGTACCGGATTGAAGTAAAAAAAGAAGGCTTAAGTTTCAGCGCTGCTCACTTTATTTCTTTCAGTGGTAAATGTGAGCGGTTGCACGGTCATAACTATGAAGTATCAGTACAAATGGAGGGAAACCTCACCACTGACCGCTATGTATTTGATTTTGTTGTTTTAAAAGAATTACTGAGCGCTATATGTCTGCCCCTGGATCACCATTTTCTGCTTCCGGAAAAAAATCCGGATATTGAATTCCAAAAACAAGGAATGGAATGGGAAATCCGTTACGGGCAGCGCCGTTACATTATGCCGGAAGAAGATGTACTGCTTTTACCTCTAGACAATATTACCGCTGAAAGACTTGCTGAGTATATCTGCGGTAAGCTAATCAGCTCCCTGAAGGATTATAAAACAGATAATCTCAGTTCTGTGGAGGTGGGAGTGGCGGAAGCGCCCGGGCAGACAGGTTATTACAGGGTGTCCCTTACAGAAAAATGATTCCGCCAACTGCAACTTTATTATTAAGTAAGTTGTCTTATGGATTGAATAAGCAGAAGTATTTTTTTATAATCATTTTTTGCTGTATAATACATATCGCAATCTTCGATCGTAACTAAAAGGATAGAACAAATGGAAAGCCCAAAATACAGTTTAATCGTTCCCGCTTATAATGAAGAAAAATATATCGAAGGGTGCCTTCAGTCCCTGGTCAGTCAGAATTATCCGTCTTACGAGATCATTGTGGTTAACAACAACAGCACTGATCGTACCGAAGAAATCGCTAAAGGACTCGTGGATAAGGTGCTTTTTGAGCCGCGAAAGGGATACATTCACGCCACCAACAGGGGCGCCCGGGAAGCGCATGGGAAATACATTTCCTTCTGCGATGCCGATTCTATTTACCCCCCTAACTGGCTGGAAAAGGTGAACAGGAAATTCGAAAAAAATCCGGAGATTATAGTAGTATATGGGCCTACTTTTTTCTCCGACTATAACTTCTTTGTCAATAATATGGCCGGCATTGCGCACTCTCTCTTCTTAATATACAGCAAATTGAGGGGTTTGAATGTAACCGCCGGATACAATACAGTAATGGACCGTGCTTCATACTTTAAAGTGGGCGGTTATGATGAGGATATCTATAACAGCATCGGCATAGACCTGGAGCTGGGCAAACGTCTCAGATCTGTAGGAAAAGTCAAACTTAACTCGGCCAACTTTGTATTAACCTCTTCCCGCCGTTTCAAAGAGGACGGTATCTTTAATGCCATACATTATCACATTGAAATGTGCAACAATGTGCGCAAAGAAAAAACTCAATCCATAAGCTATGAAGAGTACAACCGGGAATACGGCCGTTAAGAGCACTTGAGCGATTCTTTTCTAGCCCTTTACACTACCCATGGTTAAGCCTGAAACGATAAATCTCTGAAAGATCAGTACCAGCAAAAAGGGCGGTATACAGGCAATAAATCCGGCGGCTGATATTTGGGTGAAATCATGTATATACTGACTGCCCAGTTCAGCAATGAAGAGAGGCAGGGTTTCCGCAACCGCAGTCCTGGTAAAGATCAAAGCCAGAATAAACTCATCCCAGGCTAAAAGAAAGGCCAGCACTCCGGTAGCCACCAGGCCATTGGCGGAAAGGGGCATTACAATCCTGAACACCGTCTGCAGGCGGGTAAGGCCGTCGATACGTGCTGCTTCCTCCAGCTCTTCAGGCATAGTCAGGTAAAAGCCCCTCATAATCCAGATAACAAAACCCAGGATAAATGAGGTATAGAGGATTATTAAGAGCTGTTTACTGTCATAAAGATGTACATTGCGGCCAAAAAGGGAGATAAGACCGCTATCAATCACATTTACAATAATAAAAAAGGGTATAACCAGGGTTATGGTGGGGAGCATGCGCACGAACATCAGGGACATAACCATGGTTCTTTTCAAACGGAATTTCAGGCGAACCACCGCGTAGGCGGCCAGTGAGCCAAAAAACAGGCAAACTACTGTTGTAACCGTAGCGATAATTAAACTGTTCTTAAGGGCAGCAAGGAAACGCGAGCTGATCTCTTTCTCAGGATTAAAAAAAGAGGTGTAATGCTTGAATGTTGCCCTCGAGGGCAGCCAGTGGTCCAACCGGTCTGAGATAAGCTCCTTGTAGGGAAAAATGCTGGACAGGAACATCCAGATCAGGGGCAGCACCGTCCAGAGTACGATTATAAGTACCAGCAGGTATAGACC
>DRHE01000068.1 GCA_011049745.1 Spirochaetales bacterium
CCCCAGTACATCCCGATAGATGAGCAGAGCAATATCACTATGATAATCCCCTCTTTTTTCCGCAAGGATTTCTATGACCCGGCTGTTTTTCCTTCCGGTCAGCCTGCACTCAACCCTTATGGAGCGATGATTGCGCCAGGTTAGAATATAACTGAAATATACTACGAATCCCGGCAGTAAAAACGCGGGGAGCTCGATCCTGATATCAGCCCTGGCAACAGTGCCCGGGAAAAGACCTTTAACCGGCAGAAAAATATCATATGCTCCCGGGCGCTTCTTGAAATGATTACGAGCGATAACGCGGGTGAGGTGGTTTCCCAGTAAGGTGTAGACTGAAATCAGCAGAAAAGCGCCGCCCCATAGCAGCAGGGCCAGATCTATACGTAATATTCCTGTTATAAGAAAAGCGCATGAGAGAAATAAGAAAAGCGTGCCCCGCCAGGTAAGGGGCAGAAAATCTTGGAGCTGTTTTTTAGTAGTTGATCCTGGAAAGCTCATCAAGCACGATCTCCCTTACCAAAAGAGCAGGATCAATACGTACATCCTTCAAACGAAGCCGGTGAGCCATAACCGCAGGAACTAAATCAATCAGATCCTGATCGATACAATAATTCCTGCCTTTTACCAGCGCATAGGCCCGGGCGCTTTTTATAAGCATCAGACTGGCCCGCGGGGAGCAACCCAGCTCCACCCCGCGGTGGCGGCGGGTGGCTGCTGACAGGGCTACAGCAGCCTGCATAAGGCGTTCATCGCAGAAAATGGTTTCCGCCGCCTCCCTGGCCTTTAATACCTCCCTCTTACTGCAAATACTTTTAATATTGGGCAATACTTTAGACGCGGGATCATCCCGTACAATAGTGAACTCAGTCTCTTTATCCGGATAACCCAGGGTAATCTTCATTAAAAAACGATCAATCTGGGCCAGAGGCAGGGGGTAAGTCCCCTCAGTCTCCACGGGATTCTGGGTTGCGATAACAAAAAACAGTGGTTCCATGGTATAGGTCTTATTGCCTACGGTTACCTGGCTCTCGGCCATTACCTCCAGGAGCGCTGACTGCACCTTAGGGGTGGTCCTGTTTATCTCATCAGCCAGAAGCACATTGGTAAATACCGGGCCGGGAAGAAAAACAAATTTTCTGCTCTTGGGATCAAAGACATCAACACCAGTGATATCATAGGGCAGCAGGTCGGGAGTAAACTGAATACGCCTGAATGTTACCGGGCCGCCGCGCCGGCTATTGGAAATCAGGCGGGCAACGCTCTTGGCCAGGGTTGTCTTGCCCAACCCTGGCACATCCTCTATCAGGACATGGCCTCCGGCAATTAAACTGGTTACCAGGAGCTCCAGAGCACTCCGTTTACCCCTAATCACCCGCTCCAGACCCTCAATAAAGCTTTCAGTCAAGTTGTAAAATTGTTCCAAAGCAGGTGGACTCTCCGTACCTGGCTTTTCATTGTGCAGGGTTTTCTTCATATTATCTGCTTCAGCTTAAAGGCAATCCCTTCTAATGTAAATACAGCTCCGGTATCTTAATTATAATTCGGGATATAAATAATATAACCTGCTCTTCAACCTGGCAGTTAGAAAAGTAAGTTTTTCTAAATTGTAGGGAAAGGTGTAAACAACCAGCCTTCGGAGCAGGTACTTGGTTTTATCCTGAACCCGCCTATGGGGTAAGAGCCAGGAAACCCCCAGACGTTCCTTGATAACCGGTAAAAGGTAACGGCGGACGTGCAGGATAAAGCTTTCCAGCTCTGTTACACCAGCCTGTATGGCTCTTTCGTCGCCTGGATGAAATGCAGTTATTGACACAAGCTCTCTTATTTCACGTATGGTCCTGAAATCAATGGGCAGACCATCTATAACCAGGGCCATCCAGGTCCGATCAAAATGATCCTCAAATACCTGGCGGATATCCCTGACAAGCATTAAAATCTCATGTTCGTGTTCAGAAATGAGCTGCAGCTCTTCAATTGAAACTCCACTTGTTAGCATATTTTTTACCCCGTAATATCTCCTCTTTAACCCTTTAAGCTATCTTTGAGTCATCTTTGAGTCATTTAAAATTTTCGGTAAGAGGCTTTATTAGCTTGACCTTATTAGGTGGGAATTCGATATTGGGCAAACCTTATTAATAAAATAAGGCATTCTACACCCAATCCAGCAAACCCAAATTTGACATCTAGCTTTTTTATGCTAAGATATATATATTCAAATAACCTAGGAGGTAGAAATTATGAGCGACGCAGAAAAAAACAGGTCAAACGACATGGAGTGGACGCCGGATATACCGGATAAACATCCATCCATACTTGATCCCATGGTATTGATTCCAGGGATCCTGATGGGTGTGCTCGGTATCATCATCGGCGCTGAGCTGATCACCCGGGTGGGTATTACTCCGAATACCTCGGTGATCGGTGCCATAGTTGCTATGGGTGTAGCCCGCATACCGCTCACCGTTATGAGGAAACTGAAAAGCGTGCATCGGCAGAACCTAATTCAGACGGTTATATCGGGGGCCACTTTCGGTGGCACCAACGGCCTGCTCCTGCCAATGGGTATTTTATGGCTGTTCGGCCGGCCTGATCTGGTGATATTCGTGCTGATAGGGTC
>DRHE01000069.1 GCA_011049745.1 Spirochaetales bacterium
ATATAGTAGAGCCCTTTTTCAACGCATTCCCGCAATCCTGCAAGTGTGTTGGGTGGAGAAGAGAGTTGTGTTCTTGCAGCATGTGAAACGATCCGCATTTTCCCCCCCGGAATGGACAGTACTATAATTCCAAATCATTTTAGAGGTCAATTTCTATTTGCTCCGGGTTATTAACAGAGAATCTACTATCAGGCGAACCATATAAATCTTATTAAAACTGCGCGTGATTCCTCTTACACTTAATAAGCGAATCCTGCCTAATAATGAGATACAAATTAACAATTTCAATTTGACGGGAAAAAATCGTTGGTATAGAGTCTTCTTAAACCTGAAAAAACATTAAGGAGGAAGATCATGAAAAAATGGTTGTTTTTAGCAGTGTTGCTGATCATTACCGGTGTTATATTTGCCGGAGGTCAGAAGGAGCCGGCGGAAGGCCCGAGAGAGGTTATTATCACGGTCAGGGCAAAAGGAAGTCCTACTGAGCACTGGAAGGCAGATGCATTTGATGAAGCTGTAAAGGTTGTCAATGCAGAGCTCAAGAGTGAGGGAGATAACAGAACTGTTGTTGTTGAAAAGATGTTCGATGATCCGGACTGGAGTGATTTTGTAAGAAGTTACATTATGGCTGCTGATGCAGGCGAGGCGCCGGATATCATTCTTGGTGGACATGAGCATATCGCTATCTATGCAACAGCAGGATACATTATGCCCCTGGCTGATTCTGTATCAGAGATAAAGGCAATGGCTCCTGAATTTGCCGATGTGTTCGATAATCTATGGAGTTCCTGTATGCTGCGTGGAAAAGTCTGGGGAATTCCCCAGGATATAGAGGCAAGGCCCTTTTATTTCAACAAAGCAAAACTTGAGGAACTTGGCTGGAGCGATGCAGAGATTGCGGCGCTTCCTGATAAGATCAAAAATGGCCAGTACACACTGGACGATATGATTGCAACAGCTAAAGAGGCAATTTCCAAGGGTGTTGTCGAGCCCGGATACGGTTACTGGCACCGGCCCAAAAGGGGTCCTGATTTTTACCAGTACTACTTTTCCTATGGCGGACAGTTCTATGATGCAGCGTCTGATAAGCTTGTTGTTGTTAAAGACGCACTTGAAAAATGGTATGCTTTCCAGAGAAAAATTGTCGATGAAGGGATTACTCCTAAAAACTTTATCGGAACAGATTGGAGAATCTGGCATGATGCGGTAAGCCATGGAAAGGCACTATTCTGGAATGGCGGTTCCTGGCAATGGGGCGAATGGGCAGGTGTTTACCTAAAAGACCTTGGCGGACAGGACTATTTGTTTGAGAATGTTGGTTATGCGCTTCAGCCGGCAGGTGTAAGGGGACAAAGCGGTGGAACACTCTCACATCCGACCGTCTATATGGTAACATCAGAAAAAGCGAGTGGAAATAAGGACACGGATCTTGCTGTCAGACTACTTGCCAAGGTTAGCACAAAAGAGCTCAACACCAAACATGCTGTAGAGAGTACCCATATCGGAATCCTCAAGTCTCAGGCAGCTTATGGACCATATAAAGATGACAAATTCCTCTCAGATGTCATCTATATGCTGGATTATAACTATTTCATGCCCAATCATACGCTGTTCAGCACCTGGGAAGATGCAATATGGGAAGGAATGCAAGCTGCAGAGCTTGGAGAAAGGTCCCCTGCGGACTCCGTTGCAAAGACAGTCAAACTGCTTAAAGCAGAATTGGGTGATGATTTACTTATTAAATAAATCGACCTCTAGAAATGCCGGGTCTCTTTTGGCCCGGCATTTCTATTACAAGGAGGAGAAAAGGTGAATACTGATACTATTTCTCAAGAAAAGAGAGCAGCATTAGAATTAAGCGGAAAGAATCGGGGCAAGTGGGATTGGTTTAAATTTCTCCTTCCAGCTTTCATTCTGGTTCTGCTTTTTTTCTTTCTGCCAATTATTATAACCTTTTTTATTTCCTGTACCAATATGAGTACGGCTACTGGTTTTCAAAATTGGAAGTGGATAGGATTTGGAAACTATAAAAGAATAATCACGCACCCGGATACCCTCAGTCATCTTATGCTTACTTTGTCTTATGTTGCAGTTACACTAGTGTTTTTTAATGTTGGGATGAGCCTTGTTATCGCCCTTCTTACAACGCATATTCCTCGCCAGGTAGGATTTTTCTTCAGAGCATTGTGGCTTCTGCCAAGGATTACACCGGTTGTTGTTTATGTAATGATGTGGCGTTTTATTGCAGCTGACGCACCTTATGGAATCCTTAATCAGATTTTAATTATACCTCTTGGTCTTGAGACCGTGAATTGGCTTCCCGCTGCTCCTTTTCTCTTTATTGTTCTGGTTAACGGTTTTATAGGCGCCTCTTTTGGAATGATCCTTTTTACTTCTGCCATTGAGAGTATTCCCAAGGATCTGATGATGTCATCTCTTGTCGACGGCTCCTCCATGTGGCAGAGAATTCGTTTTGTCATAATACCTCATCTCAGGTGGCCGCTCCTTTTTGTGACAACATTTCAGACCCTCTCCCTGATGACCTCATTTGAACAGATATTGATTCTTACCGATGGAGCGTATAAAACTGAGGTCTGGTCATTATGGGCATACCATAAGGCATTAAGCTCCTATTCAGGCAACTTGCAATGGGGTTTTGGAACCGCCCTTGCTGCAATTTTGGTTACAATTGGCATTGTTATGGCATTCGGTTATATGCGCTTTTTTAAGTTTGATGAACTTGTCCAGGAACCAAAGATCGAAACTCTATAAGGAAATGTTGTATGAAATCTAAAATAATATCTAAATCAATTCCCTATTTAATACTGATTATATTTACGCTGCCAATAATATTAGGGTATGCCTGGATCCTCATTTCAACCTTCTCTACAAGGACCTATGGGTTGTTTCCGGTTGATAAGCATGGCGAGTTCGGAGGATTTACCCTGTCCAACTGGAGTTTTATGTTTGAGCGGAGTATATGGATTGTAACACTCAATACATTCCTGCTTGCAGCCGGACTGACAATTGGTGTGCTTATTGTTTCCATGATGGCAGGATATGCACTTTCAAGAATAAAATTCCCCGGAAGGAAAGCTTTTCTATCTATGACGCTGATTCTTCATGCCTTCCCAACGGTAACCCTTCTTATTGCTATCTACTTTGTCTTAAGATGGATCTCCTTGATCCCTATCCTGGGTAGGGGACTTCCGATTATAGGCGGTTTTGGATATAACACGCTGGGAGGTGTTATTCTGGTTAGTCTTGCTTTACAGCTTCCGCTTGGCATATGGCTTATGAAGGGTTTTTTCGACAATGTTTCATGGGATCTGGAAAGGGCATCGCTTATTGACGGATGTTCCAGGTTCAGGACGTGGAGGGAGATAATGGTCCCACAGATAAAACCCGGGATCGCGGCTCTTGCTATATTTTCGTTTATTCAAGGATGGGGATCATTTATTATTCCCTATTCTTATATGGTTGACGCAAATAAGGCCACTATTGCTACCTATCTTAATAATATGCTTTCTGAAACAGCACCGACTAATTACAGTATGGTTGCTGCTGTAGGGCTTTTCCAGTTATTGCCTGTTCTTGCGTTTTATATATTTACACAAAAATATCTACTCAGCATTTTTGCAGGCGGAGTAAAAGGTGCAAATTAAAAAAGGAGAAGAAAATGAAACTTGATCTTATCAATATAACAAAAAAATTTGGTAATGTAACAGCGGTTGATAGGATAAATCTAGATATTAAAGATGGAGAATTTGTTGCCTTCTTAGGCCCTTCAGGCTGCGGAAAAACTACGACGCTGCTTATGGTTGCAGGAATCTATAAAGCTACTGACGGCGACCTTCTTTTTGATGGGGAGCGGGTTAATAAATGGGCTCCCAAAGACAGGGATATCGGCATGGTCTTTCAGAGTTATGCCCTGTACCCGCATATGACGGTCTACCAGAACCTGGTCTATCCCCTGGTCTTGAAAAAAAGGCCCAAGGCTGAGATGCAGAAAGAAGCACAGGGTGTCGCCGATATGATGGGAATCGGACATCTCCTGAAACGGAGACCGGGACAGCTCTCCGGTGGGCAGCAGCAGCGGGTAGCCCTGGGCCGGGCATTAATCAAGAAACCAAGAATACTGCTCTTCGATGAACCGTTGTCAAACCTGGATGCCCGTTTGCGGATCTCCATGAGGGGTGAAATCAAAAAACTGCAGAAGGATATGGGGATTACCAGTATCTATGTGACCCACGATCAAATCGAGGCCCTTACCATGGCAGACAGGATTGCCGTAATAAAGGACGGTATTCTGCAGGCGTATACGAACCCTGAGGATCTCCATAACCGGCCCAGGACCCTGTTCATTGCCGAGTTTATCGGGAATCCACCGATGAATCTCTTTGATGTTGAGATTAAGAGTGAAGGGGCTAAGCTTTTCGCAAGTCTTGGAGAAGGTGTAAAATTGGCAATTCCCGATTCTAGAAAACCGAAAAAACCGGTTGCCGGCAGGGTGAGAATGGGTATAAGACCGCAGGATATTCATCCGGATGCCAAAGAGGGGATCGAGACGGAAGTCTCTTTAGTTGAGCCTATGGGCAGGGATGATCTAATAGTGTGCCGTGTAGGGGAAATGGATATTCATTTCCTTGTTGATCCGGTTATGAAGCTAAAGATGGGAAACAGGATAAAGTTGAAGTTTGATATGGAGACAATACAATTCTTCGATACGGAAAGCGAACTTTCACTGCTTTGGAGTTGACGGATGATTGCCAGAGCAATGAATGGCAGCGTCGACTGCAGAAGTCAAAAATGAAGGAATCTATAGCAGGAAGACGGATTGGTGACACTGGCAGGTTCTGCATATAATGGGCACACGTAAAATTTTTTTTCGGGCTTTGCTTCCTTGCTGACGCAAGGAGGAACCGCTTACTACCCCATACCGCGCTCCGCGCTGCAGAGCAGGCGGGTAAAAATTTATTTCCCCCAGACACGCTACTACCCTCCATATAATAAATAGTGCCTATCCGGTTCGGCTCAGGTTGCATCTTGGAGCTGACCTAGGCGAATCTACCATACGTGGTTTCCTGCGGTATATAGCTCATCATACGCAGGCCCCGTGTTTTCGCAGTCAACCCCGGTATTGTATAGTTTCAAACGC
>DRHE01000070.1 GCA_011049745.1 Spirochaetales bacterium
AGTGCTCTTTTCCACTAGTTCGACTATATCCTGGTTTTTTATTGCCATGGTGCGCCTCCCTGATAAGCTTCATGCTATTAAAAGAGGGAGAAGGGGTCAAGCCTTATTTGTTACTCCCGGAAAATATTTTCCCTGCCAGGTATTTTGTTTCTCCATTTCTCTGCGCAGCTTTGAATAAAATTGTGCTTTGGGCAAGAAGTTGCGGGGGCTTGCCAGTCTTTCTTCAGGTGTATCACAGGTGAGCCGCATAATAACCGTACTGGGGGGAAGCAGCTCCAGGGCTTTGATGGTGTAAAAGAGGTGGCGGTCACTCAGTGGAACGATTATCTCGCCCATCAGGTACTCCTGAAAGAGGATTGTATTATTGGGGATGTGAAGATTGTGGATTTTCAGGCCGTCAGGCTTGAGAGATGCCACCATGGTTACGGTATTAAGAATTTCTTCCAGTCCTTCCCCGGGCAATCCGAATATCAAATGAATCCCGGTCTTTATATGCCGCTCTTTGAGCAGATTAAATGCTTTTATAAAATCCGCTACTGTGTGGCCGCGTTTTATACGTTTTAGGGTGATTTCCGAGGCTGACTGCAGTCCTATCTCTGTCCATACATCAATTCCGAGCTCTTTATAAGAGGCAAGAAGGTCAACAATCGAGGGGCTCAGGCAGTCGGGGCGTGTTGCTACAATTATCTCAAGGAAAGGGGCTGTACTCAGGGCTGAATCGTATATTCTTTTAAGCCTGTCCGGGGGGGCAAAGGTATTGGAATAGGCCTGAAAATAGAGAATATACTTCCTGGCTGAATAGCGCTTTTTCAGAAATGATATCGCGCCCTGGATCTGGCTCTTGATATCCCGGAGGCTGCCCAGGTAAGGGGCGCGGGAACCGGATACTTCACAATAACTGCACCCGTGCCTGGAACGATCATCCCCGCGGTTGGGACATGAAAAACCGGCATCCACCGCTACCCTGTATACCGGCTCACCATATTTACTTTTAAGATATTGTGAATAGCTGAGGAAAGGGCTCTTCTTCACCAAGCTTAAGAGTATATCACCGGGCAGCAGCGGGAAACAAGACGGAAAAGCGATTTTAACTGCTGTGGCCGGATATATGGAGTATGACATTGCCGCGGGTCCGGATAGTTTAGGCAGGGTTCCTTGACAATGTTGCTATCTGTATCATAGAGTGATGGGCAATCATGAAGCGCACCATACTCCTCTTTTCCAGTATATTTTTGCTGTTACTTTCCGGCTGCAATTTATTAAAGAGCAAAGCAATTACTCTTCTCACTGATAGAGCGGAAATGGCCGCGTATGTTGAACATTTTAATGGTCTTGGTAATGACCATCGAGTAGAGATAGCTTATAAGAAAAAGCCCGAACTCTTTTTCAGTGAAAACGGAAAAACTGCGGATCTCATTATAGGCAGTTATCTGAATTCATCTCTTTTAATGGAGCAGTTTGAACCGCTGGATAAATTGTTTACTAAAGAGAGAATAGATCGCGAAGCCTTCTACCCGGAATTACTGGACAGGGGAAGGCTCAATAAGAAGCAGATGCTGCTGCCGATCTCTTTTAATCTGCCGGCTGTTTTTTTCAAGCCTGGAGCGATCGACATTACACTCCCCGGGCTGGTTATCCCTTTGGCTGCCCTTAAGGCTCAGGGCGCGGAATATAATCAACTGAAGGAGGATCGTTTTATCCGCATGGGCTTTTCACCGCTATGGGAAGAAGGCTTTCTCTATCTGAATACGGTTCTGTGGGGAACATCATTTAAAGATGCAGGAGGGGAAGAACTCGTATGGGACGAGGAGGCTATGCAGAAGGCGCTGGATTATTCCCGCAGCTGGATTGATCAGGATAACAGAGGTGTTGATAAAAATATAGAGTTTGTAAATCGTTACTTATATGAGCCAATGGTCAGGCTGGTGGAAGAGGAGAGGGTTCTTTTTTATCTTACTTCCTCGGCAGAGTTTTTTTCTTTACTGGAGGGTATGGGAGAAGAGAGAGATTTTCGCTGGCTTTCGCACGATAATAGAATTCCCGTGGAAGAAGAGATATTATTTATAGGTATTCCGGGCAATGCAAAAAATAAGAAGAGGGCCATGGTTTTTCTGGAATGGTTCTTCGCTCCGGATACACAGCAGGAGATCCTGAAGATAAATCACCGGAAACGGTTGAAGGTTTTCGGTATCGACAATGGTTTTTCAGCTCTACAGAAAGTGAATGAACTCATCTTTCCTCAAGTCTATACCATGCTTATCGGCCATATTCCTGCAGCGAATATGCTCTCCTTTCCCCGGAACCTGCCGGCTGATTGGCGGGAAATAAAATCCCAGGTAATTATTCCCTGGCTGTTGGATTCACTGACCTTTGAACAGGAACAGTCAACACTTAAAAGCAGTATTGAAACCTTCCACGCCGAAAACTTGCATTAACAACAATAACAATTGACATATAAGTAGCCACAGTGTAAGATCAAGGCATAAGATAAATTTCAGGAGGTTTTCAATGGCAACAGTAGAATTGAAAAACATTGTCAAGGTCTACGAAGGTGGAATAAGAGCGGTGGAAAACGCCAACCTGAGCGTTCAAGACAAGGAGTTCCTGGTCCTGGTAGGACCCTCAGGATGCGGAAAATCCACAACCTTAAGGATGATCGCCGGTCTGGAGGAGATTACCAGCGGTGAGATGTACATCGATGAGCGTTTAGTAAATGACGTGGCACCAAAAGACCGGGATATCGCCATGGTCTTTCAGAATTATGCTCTTTATCCGCACATGAGTGTGTATGATAATATGGCTTTTGGTCTGAAGATCAGAAAGATGCGTAAGGATGAGATCCAGAGCCGGGTAAGGGATGCAGCTCAGATTCTGGATATTGAAGAGCTTTTAGATAGAAAGCCCAAAGCGCTCTCGGGAGGACAGCGGCAGAGGGTGGCAGTAGGAAGGGCTATTGTGCGCCAGCCCAAGGTTTTTCTATTTGACGAACCCCTTTCCAATTTGGATGCGAAATTAAGGGTTCAGATGCGTGCTGAAATATCGGCTCTGCACACCCGGCTTCAGGCAACGATTATCTATGTGACCCACGACCAGGTTGAAGCTATGACCATGGGGGATCGCATTGTGATAATGAAGGACGGGCTGATCCAGCAGATCGGAACGCCAATGAAGACATACAATAATCCGGTAAATCGTTTTGTAGCCGGATTTATCGGCTCACCGCCAATGAATATATTGAAAGCAACTATTAAAGAGGAGAATGGTAAGATTATTACCGATGAAGGAGATTTCAAGATCAAACTTCAAGGTGCAATAGCCGATTCTATGCGCGCTTTTACCAATAAGGATGTTCTTTTCGGCATACGCCCGGAGGATCTAATGTATACCAGGTCAGGCAAAGAAGGCGAAACAATTGACTCGAAAGTAGAGGTTGTTGAACCTCTCGGCGCCGAAATACTTCTTTATGTGAGCACAAAGCAACATCAGATTATCATAAGGGTGCCGCCTTCAAAGCTACAGTCATTGCATTCAGGGAGATCAATTCCATTTCTATGGAATCATCCCGGATATTCTCAATCCTGCCGTCCAGGGAACTCAAATGGTCAATACCC
>DRHE01000071.1 GCA_011049745.1 Spirochaetales bacterium
AGGTAGAATTATTTATCCACCAGCTGGATTTGGCTGCAAAAAAACATATGCCTGTAATTATTCATAACCGTGAAGCGGGAAAGGACGTTCTAGAAATACTGAAGGAAAGACTTCCCGAACGCGGAGGTGTATTACATTGTTACTCGGAAGATTATGAATATGCGCAGAAAGCTTTAGAACTCAACCTGTATATCTCATTCGCAGGTAATGTTACCTACAGAAACGCCAGAAATTTGCATGAAACTGCACGGCAGATACCCCTTGACCGGATACTTATTGAATCTGAGGCACCATTCATGGTACCCTCAGCATATCGGGGAAAAAGAAACCGCCCATCCTACCTGGTGGAATCGGCTAAGTTTATTGCGGAATTAAGGGATATGGACTTCGAAGAGCTCGCTGAAATACTCTACAATAACAGCTTAACCTTTTTTGGCTTGACCTCTAAATAAGAGCGGATGTCTGGCAACAGGCAAATCAACCTACCCGGCTGCATTATTCCGGGAAATATCTTCTTAGCACCCATAGCCGGCTATTCTGACGCTGCATTCCGCTCCATCTGTCTCGATTTCGGCGCCGATCTCTGCTTCACCGAGATGGTTTCCGCCGAGGCTCTGGCCAGAGGAAGCTGCAAGACTAAAGAATTGTTAACACGGGCCCCCAATGAAAAACTGCTCTGCATCCAGTTATTCACCGCCAACCCGGATTCAGCCCGCATGGCCGCAGCAGCCTTAATTCCTTTAAACCCTGCACTTATAGATCTGAACTGCGGTTGTTCGGTGCCAAAAATACTTAAATCCGGTAGCGGCGCAGCTTTGCTGAAAGAACCGGAAAAGATAAGAGAGATCATCGCCGCTATCAGGCAGGAAACCGCCATACCTCTTTCAGTAAAACTGCGGTCAGGATGGGACTCAAATAGTATCAATTACTTAAGATCAGCGCAAATGGCAATAGACGGCGGCGCTGTTATGATTACTCTCCACCCCAGGACAAAATCCCAAGGCTTTGCCGGAAGGGCTTCTTTGGAGCACCTGGCAGAACTTAAGAAATCTGTTACCGTCCCGGTTATCGGATCCGGAGACCTCCATTCTGCAGAAGACGCCCTGACGATGATAGAAACAACCGGTTGCGATGGTGTCATGTTTGCCCGGGGCGCTATAGGCAATCCCTTCATCTTCAAACAAACTGCTGCCCTGTTTAAGGGAGCAGCTCCCCGACTGGAGCCGCTTCGAGCCAGGCAAAGGCTGGAGACAGTTATACTCCATCTGCATAGAGCAGTAGAATTTAAGGGAGAAAAAACCGCCTGTAGAGAAATGAGGAAGCACTTCTGCGCCTATACAAAGGGACTCCCAACTTCGGCACAACTCCGCAACAGAGCTGTTCACGCGAAGCGAATTTCCGATTATGAAAAACTGATAAAATATTATCTGCTTGAAGAAGAATTGCATATTAAATATACTAAAGATAGTCGCCATGGATAACTTTTTAGATACATTACTGGATTTGATACGCACTTTTTTCAGCAGCGATCTGAAAAAAGCTGAAAGAAAGAAGGATTTAAGAGAGATTAATTCAAGCCTCAGGCTCCTTAATCCGCCTTATTTTAAGGTTTCAACAGCCCAGCTCCTGCCGGGCTTCGCCTCTTATATATTGCTTCTGTGGCGCCTGAGCGAACAGCTCGCCGATATTTTAGAGAGAACTGCTTATAACCAGGATAACCGGCAGGCAGAAAGATACCGGGATTTTTTACTGCAGGCCCGCCTTCCCGAAAATGAAAGCCAGAAAATTGCTGCTTTTTCCTATGACCCGATAAAAGCCCGTATTATCGGGGCCGCTTCGATAAAAGAGGAATTAAAAAAACTGGATGAAGAGTTCAAGGTGTTTATGGCACGCTTTTCCGGTGAGGAATTTATTCATATGAATGAAGAGATAGCTCAACTGGAACGGCTTCACAACCTGGGCACATTTGATTACAGCAAGATCATCTCTTTGTTTGACCCTAAATTTGACAGGAAGGACCCCGGTAAGGCTATATCCGCTTCACCGGTTACCGGCGAGGAAGCCATACCGGAATTGTTGGATCTCTTCTTTATATTAGCCGGAATTGATCTGACTAAAGGAGTAGAAAGGAACTTCACAAACCTGCTGAAAAGGCTGGAAAGAGAGAGAGCTCCGAAGTCCATTGCCGCGACCGGGCAACTCTTAGTCAGGCTTGATAAACTCTTTAAGCAATCTATCTCTCCGCAAATCCTCATTAACCTGATAAGAGCAATTAACAAAGACCCCTATCTCAACCCAAAGAGCGAAAAGGTAGTAAAACCGTATCTGCAGTCCTATATGGAGCGCATCGCTAATCGGTACAAGATGGCAAAAGAACGTATACTCCGTGAGGAAAAAGAGAAGGCTGTTGCTCTTGAACTTAAAGAGCTTTTCCACGATGCTGATCTCCTCGAACTTAAAGGGTATAACTCACATCTGGCACAGACCCTGTTGGATAACAATTTTCTCTCTTTTTCTCATATAAAATCAATATGTATCCTGAAAAGCTTTCTACATGCTAAGTTTCAGAATAACTCAAGAGAAGCCCTGAAAAAAGTTGTAGTGGAAGGTTATTTTGAAGACAAGCTCTTTGAGACCACCTTTTCCAGTACCTTCCACGGTTCTGAAGCTCTAATTGATAAGATCAGCCAGTTCGAAGAAGATTTAAGCGGCAGCGGCCATATTACAGTCGCTAATATTAATAAATACCTTGATAATCACAATAAGGGGAAACCGGTATCTACCGCACTTAATAAGCTGGTGGAGACAATTGATTTCCGGGCAGGCAGTTTGGTCAGCCAGGGAGGCAATCTATTATTCAACCTGGGTAATCATCTCTACAGGATACTGGTAGATGCTAAACAGAGCTCTCCAATTGAAGTAACCAATATAAAGGTAATCAGGGGCATTAACAACCGCGAATTCTTGAAAGACCTGGCAGATGGATATGATGATATCAAACATTTTATTAATATAATCAGCCATTTTACTGTTATTCACCAGGCCGTTAAGCCTCATGAGGAATAGAAGCCCTGCTGCCGCGTTATTTCGTACATTAATATACCGGCAGCAACGGAAACGTTAAAAGAATCCACGTGACCGGCAGCAGGTATAGACACCAGGTAATCACAATTCTCTTTTACCAACCTGCTCAAACCACTACCCTCACTGCCCAGAACCAGGCCGCTCTTATCCGCAAAGACAATATCAGGTAAAAGTTCACCGGCCAGATCCGCGCCATAGATCCAGAAACCATATTTCCGGCACTCTTTGATTGCCTGCACCAGATTGGCCACCTCTACAATTGTGATATAGGCTGATGCACCGGCAGAAGTCCTGATAACCGCTTCAGTTTCACCTGCCGTTTTGCGTTTGGGAATCACAACCAGCTTGACCCCGAACTGATCAGCTGAACGTATAATTGCACCCAGATTTCCAGTATCAGTAATACTGTCAAGGAAGAGTATAAGTGCACTTTCCCCACCTAATGCATCCAGATATTCACTGAAATTTCTCTTCAGCCCACGCCTGTGCGCCCTCTGCCCGGAGCCGCTAATCGACAGGTTGTCAATTACTAAGGCGGCACCCCGATGTTTTTTACCGCTGCAAATTCTATTGAGCTCCGCCCTGGTAATGTGCCGTACCCTGACATCTGCGCTTTCAGCCAGGGCACCGAGTTGTTGATTCCTGTCATTCCCTTCAGATAGCAGCAGGGTGCCCTGAATATCTCCTTTTTTTAAATATTCCTCGATAGAATGAAATTTGTAAATAACCATCAATTAACCATCAATCAAGGGCCGTATTCCTGTACCAGATCAATCTGCCCGTCAAAATCAGAATCCTGCTCAATCTTCTCAATATAGATGCCTTCAAACAGATAGACCCAGACATCCACTTTTTCATCGAAATTCGTATCTATCTCCTCGCGGATGAGCCGGCCATCATCATAGAAATAATAATCATCCATCATGCCATCATAATTGTAATCATACTCTTCGTAGGTTACCTTACCCATTTTGCTATATTTTACCAGGCAATCGATACGGCCGTCATAATCGCGGTCAACCTTAAGAGTAGTTACCCGCCCATCTGTCAGCTCATACCACTGATCGGGAAAGCCGTCTTCATTGGCATCCGATATTAAAGAAGGCACGGCCTCGGCTTCAGAGATCAGGAAAATAAAGAGGCAGGTAAGCAGGAACTTCATGAAAGTCTTCTCCTTTTTTTATAGAGATACTTCTCTCTTTTCGACAGGAGGAGGTATAAAATTGAAAGCTTATCCCACCGTAATCTGCGGTTAGCTGTATTCCCTGATATCCTGCTTCCCCGAAAGGGCTTCAATTACGGAAACAGCCAGGGACTCCAGTTCATTTTCACCGGGAAACAGCAATACCGGCGCCAGGAATGAGATCCGGTCGCTGATTTCCTTAACAACCCGCTGATCACGGGCAAGACCACCCGTTAAAACAATACCGTCTACATTTCCAGCGACAACCGCCGCAAGAGAACTGATTTCCTTAGCTACCTGGTAGCACATTGCCCTGATCACTTCCAGGCATTTTCGACCATCCAGGTCACTTTCAACTGTTGTGCCGTTTAAATAATTCCCGATCGCTGATTCAATTTTACGACCATCGTTTGTGCCCAGGTAGGCAACTATCCCGCCCTTACCGGTGAGCCGGCTCTGTAAAAAGGGATGGTCGTAACCATGAGAAAGTGAAAAACGCATCCAGTCGCCGGCAGGCAGGGTTCCCGCCCTCTCTATGGCAAAGGGACCGTCACCATCGAGAGCGTTATTTACATCCACCACCTTGCCTTTTTCATGTATGCCTACCGAAATGCCCCCTCCCAGGTGAACCACGATTAAATTACACGCCTCATATTCCTTATTCAGCTTACGCGCCGCCTTCCGCGCGGTGGCCTTGTGATTCAAAGCATGAAAAATAGATTTTCGCGATATTTCAGGGATCCCTGAGTAGCGTGCCAGGGCTGAGAATTCATCCACTACTATCGGGTCAACGATAAATGCCTTTACCCCTGCTTTTCCTGCAACCTCACCTGCCAGAAGGGCGCCCAGGTTTGAGGCATGACTCCCATAGCGTGCTGAGCGAAGATCCGCCTTCATCTGCTCATTTACCAGGTAGACTCCACCGGCCATAGGCTTAAGCAGGCCGCCGCGGCCCACTACAGCCTGGAGATGGGATAGTTTAATCCTGCTCTCGCTGAGCGCAGAAAGCACTGACTGTTTTCGAAAATCCAGCTGGCTCACTATAGTCTTATAGAGCAGCAGAGACTGAGCGTCATGGTTGATCTCTTTTCTGAATATTTCACCGCTTTGGGAATATATGGCCGTCTTGGTCGATGTAGAGCCTGGATTGATAGCAAAAACTTTCATTTTCTTAAAGTTATCTCTAGTATACCGGTCTTACAGCCGGTTAGCAAGGCAAGGTTTCCGGCTTCAAGAATACCTTACTTTGTCTATTAAGGTTTGCCAGATATAGAATTCCCACCTTTTTCCGGCTGCAACGGATCTCAGGGAGATCAAAAAAGCCGGCGAGCACGCTGCTACTCTTACCGGGCAGCTTTTAGCCTTCAGCCGCAAAACGCTTATTCAGCCCCGGACTTTAAATATTAACGATATAATCACAAAGATAGAGAAGATGATGATCCGCCGTATTATCCGTGAAGATATTGAGTTTACACTTGAGCTGGGCAGCGAGGCGGAGCTGATAAAGGCCATCTCATTTACTTCACTCAAAGGTTCAGCAACAATTCTTGTAGTTGAAGATGAGGAACTGTGCGTAATTTTGCTGCTAAAGTGCATAATATTCGGCGACATCGCAAGTATTATCAGAATAATAAATCGATTACACTACAAATAACAAATAAGGAGACCGCCTATGGCATTCAGAGTTCTGTTTATTGCTCATGCACCGGATGTAGACAAAAAAACACACTGAAGTATTATTGATACAGGCATGTATCAACTTTTTACGGTTGTTGTTAAAAGCCAAGAAGAAGCCGTTGAGGTAAGCTCTGATTTCATCAAAAAAGAGCATATTGACTCAATATTGCTCTGCCCTGGATTCAAGCATTCTGATGTAGCTGAAATCGTAAAAACGGCGGGGAGTAACGTCGCTGTTGTTGTAGCAAGAGGTGATGGGCCAAGCAACAAGGCTTCACAAGAGGCGAGGTCAAGAGAAGGATATTTTAGAAGAAGCAAAGACTAATTTTTGTTGGTTTTTGGCTAACCCTCACCCCTTGTGGGGAATCGGTGGCTACTAAATTATAAAGCAATAGTCTGCTTTTCTTTACTGGACAGAGGTTTTTTGATTGTTTCTGTCTGCTGAGCCGTTACTTTGAGTGAAAGCTTTAAATCATCCTCAATCGTATGAATAAGCAGAGAGAGATTTCTCATTGTCGGATTACCATTGACGCTAAGGGCTGACGCAAAATTAAATTACCATTTATTAGGTTAATCATATCAATCGAGACACTTAAAGAGATCCACGTTGCGACTTTATTGCTTCTATGTAAACAAGTTAGAGGTAGACACTTTGTAGAAAGAATGGTATAATTTCCCTTATCAAGAAATATAAAGGGGAACTATACCAAATGGTCACACAACAGTCCGACCTTGACCGTGTACGTAACTCTTTCGGCGAAAACAAGATACTCACTCTTGCGAGACTCAAGGAGATTCTTGGAACTAACAGCACCATGACCGTGTATCGCCGCCTTAAGAGCCTTTCCTATCTTAGCAGTTACTCGCATCGGGGTAGGTTCTATACCCTGACAAATATCCCTGAGTTCAACGACATGGGGATATGGTCGTTCCAGGGTGTTTACTTCAACCGTTGCTTTCTTGATTGGATAGAGACATGGAAGTCATCACTGGGACAAGATATCATCAATATCGATGGAAAAACACTCAGGCATTCGTATGATTCTGTA
>DRHE01000072.1 GCA_011049745.1 Spirochaetales bacterium
CAAAGGTTTCAAAAAGGCTTTGGAGGAGAACAATGTATTACTGGATGAATCCTGGATCAAGATAAAGGGGGTGCATTTCGAGGACTCCGTGGCAGAGATCATCATGCACTGGGCAGAAATAGAAAAGATGCCTACAGCTATCTTTACCTACAATGATTTAACAGCCTTTGACACCATTGCAGTACTCCGGGAACTTGGAATTTCCGTACCCCGCGATGTATCGGTGATAGGTTTTGATAACGTCAGAATGGCCCGTTATTCCCGGCCTCCCTTAACGACCATCAATCAATCCATGGAGCGAATCGGTAAAACAGGCTCCAGGATGCTCCTGGAGCTTATACAGGGTGTTACCCTGGATAATATAAAGATCACAATTGAGCCTGAAGTCATTATTCGGGACACGTGTGATAAACCAAATTTAAGGAGGAGAGTATGAAAAAAACTCTAATTTTACTGGTAGTCTTCCTGTTTACTGCGCTTATCATTTTTGCTGCAGGAGAACAGGAAGAGGCCAAAAAGGCGCCTGTCTCACTAAAGGCGATGACCATCGGACCGGGCCCGGTGCCTGTCACCCGGGCCAGGAACCTGGAGACAGCGGCGGAACAGTTGAGGGCTGAAGGCCTGGACCTTGATCTTGAAGTCACCTTTTCGACTCAGAAATTCGGGCCTTACCGCACAAGTTTTTCTCTTGCCTTCAGTTCAGGCGCAGCTGCGGATATCCTGAGCGAGGACCAGGATATCATTCCTGAATATGCAGAGGAAGAGATGATACTGTCCCTTGACAGCTACGTAAAGGCAAGCGGGTGGCAGGCCAACTACAGGGATTTCCTTCCGGGCCTTTGGGATGCTGTTACCTGGAAGGGGAAGATCTACGGCGTTCCCATAGAAGGTGTGGTCAATTGTCTCTATTACCGCAAAGATGTTTTACGAAAACTGGGAATGAGCGATGCGGAGATCGAGAGAACCTTTTCCCCTGAAAGTAAGGATTTTACCCTGGAGAAGCTGGTGGAGCTGGCTAAAAAAGCCAAAGATGCCGGCCTGGTAGAGTGGGGATTTACCCATAGAAAGGGTGCAGGAGATTACTGGTTTAACACGGTTATGATTTTCGGCGGGGAGTTTGTGGATAAAGCAACTGGAAACATGGTCATCGATACAGTGGCTTTAAGAAAGGATTTTGAGTTTCATAAGATGCTGGTTGATGACGGGCTTCTTCCACCCGACATGGGCTCATGGGACTGGAGTGTAATCCATAAGTATTCGGTAGAAGGACGCACCCTCTTCTGGATAGGCGGTCACTCCGGGCAGTGGAAGGAGTATCAGGATAAAGCCTATCATGAAAAACTGGGAAAACTTTCAGAAGAGTATCTTCAGGATAATATGGGAATTGCTCCCTTTCCCGGAATAAACGGTCCCGTTACACCGGTCAAGGTCCATGCCTATACCATTGTTTCCACTACAAAAAATCCCGATATCAGCTTTGATTTGATCTCAAGGGCAGTCAGCCCGGAACGGTTATCCCTACATTCGATTACCACTTTCCGCGGTCCCACCAGAAAAAGCGTAGCCGACCAGGCCGATTTCAAAACTCAAAAATATCTGTCCAAGGTCATGGAGATCATGAAGTACTCCCGGGCCTTCCCCAAGCATCCCTCACTGGGGACCTATAAGAGTATGATTTTCGAGGCCATGTCGGGAATTGAAACCGGGCGGTTAACTGTGGATAAGGCGGTGGAGTTCATGGTTGCCAAGGCAAAAGCAGATATTCCTGGGGTAATAATCAGGTGAAAAAGCTGATCCCCTACATCTTCATTCTTCCCCTCATCCTATTGATACTGCTCTTCTATATAATTCCTGCTGTTTCTACCTTTTACATCTCATTAACAGATATGGGGAGAAGCCTCAAAGGGGATTTTGTTGGACTCAAGAATTTCACCAGGATGTTTTCGTTGGAGGACCCTGTCATCGGCAGGGTCCTTTTGAATACCATTTTTTACCTGGCCGGAGCGTTGGCCATAACGATTATAGGTGGGCTTTTGCTGGCCAACGCAACAGCTTCTCTGGGCGGTGCCATGGGTGCTTTTTTCAGACTGGTCTGGTTTTTACCCAGGGCTACCCCTCCGGTGGTCTGGGCCTTTCTCTGGATCTGGGCCTTTAATCCAACACAATTTGGCCTGCTCAACATGATCTTAAGCAGAATTGGACTTCCCGGTAGGGGCTGGATAAGCTTATACCCCATGCTCATTGTAATCTTAGCCAATGGTATCCTGGGTATTCCCTACACCATGACCATTCTCTCTGCAGCTATTGGTAATATACCATATGAGATTATTGAAGCGAGCAGGATAGACGGCGCTTCGGGTTGGCAGATCATCATTAAGATCAAGATCCCTCTAATCTGGTGGCCTCTGTCATTCCTGACCATATGGCACACTTTGAGTTTTCTCACAACTTTTCAGTACATCATGATGATTACCGGCGGCGGTCCATTCTACGCTTCAACACCACTGGCCCTTTACACCTACAATAAAGCCTTCCAGAACATGGAGCTTGGCTATGGATCAGCTCTTGCCATGGTGCTCATTGTGCTCAGCATGGTTATTATTCTTGGCTTCAGGCAGATCCTGGGGTTGAAAAGGGAGGCTTGAAGAAGATGATGGTTGCTCCGCGATTGAAAAAAATCCTGCTTGGTGTTTTCCTTTTACTATTAACCCTACCCCTCCTGCTTCTCTACGTCTGGCTGTTGTTCAACTCCATTAACAGCGGCCCACTATATTCACTTATTCCGAACCAACCAAGCCTTAGAAGTTGGATTCAGCTCTTCAGCCGTTTACCAAAAGCCTCGGGTATGCCTGAATCGATTCTACCGATCATTGGGAATACGGTCATCGTTGCCGGGGGAGTTATGATTCTCAATCTCTTTGTCTGCGGACTGGCAGGTTATGCAATCTCCAGGTTGGCCTTTAAAGGAAAAGAATTGCTGCTAAGCTCCCTGCTCATCATGAAGGCCTTCCCGATGCTGATCCTGCTGATTGCCACCTATTTTGTCCTCTTTTATCTAAGGATCCTGAACACCTTTCTCGCTGTAATTCTGGCCAGGGCGGCGATGGAACTGGTCATGGGTACCTGGATCATCAAGGGTTTTTTCGATAATATTCCTCGAGAGATTGAGGAGGCTGCCAGAATTGACGGCGCCTCCTGGATCACCCTCTGGGGAAGAATTATGATACCCCTGGTCAGGCCCGGATTACTGGCTGTAGGAATCATGGCTTTTATCGGGGGTTGGAGTGATTTTATCTTTGTCTATACCTTTATCTTCGATCAATCTAAATGGACACTTTCTGTTTTTCTCTACAGTCTCATTGCTTCCCAGGAGTCGGTGGATTATAATTTTCTTTCCACGGTTTCTCTCTTCTATATGCTACCGATGATTATGATGTATGGATTTATCCAAAAGGGGTTGACTAAAGGAATTCTGGGTGGCGGCATCAAGTAGTGGAGGTTAATTCAAATAGATGATTATCAAGGGCTTAGGCGTAAATACCCGCAGAACCGAAGGCAATTTTCAAAAGCTTGAGGAACAGTTTGCCTATCTTAGGGAAGCAGGGTTCGATTACCTGGAGGTTTCAGCGGATGTGGTAGACACGATCGGCGGGGGAAAGATCATCTCCCGGCGGATGGATAAACTGATCAGGCTCATCGAACGTTTCGGGTTTAAATGTACTGCTCATATCCATAATGGTGTCGATTTGCGAGATGAGCAAGACAGAGCCTTTCAACTGGAATCATTTAAGTCCGGGGTTGAGTTTGCCGGGCTCATTGGAGCAGAGCTGTTTGTCTGTCACTTCGAAAAACATAGTGATGATCCGAAAAAAGAAAATCTTTTTCGTGAAGCTGTTCTTGAAGGCCTTGAATATGCTAAAAAGTGGAAACTGAAAATGGGGATAGAGAATATCGAGATTGAGCGGCTTTCCAGCGTCGTCAGTTTCGTTGAATCAGTGGATGATCCCGATCTGGTACTGGTTTTGGATCTGG
>DRHE01000073.1 GCA_011049745.1 Spirochaetales bacterium
AGATGTGTATAAGAGACAGGGCTACAATTATAGGAAATCGGTAGCAACCCACCGTTTCCTGGGGTTAGAGCTCATGCGTGTTTTCCCGCCTAATGCCCGGATGGTTGGCGCCGTTGCGAATGATGACTGGGAGAACGAGGGCGAAGGGGCAATCAGTTCCTGGCAGGATTTCGAAGCCTTTTCATGGCCTGACCCTGAGAATGCTGATTTTTCTGTGCTCGAATATTATGAAAAAAATCTGCCCCAAGACATGCGCACCTTTGCGGTAATCGACCTGTGGGAAGTTGTACGTCCTCTTTTTGGCTTTGAGAATTTCTGCTTCAAACTCTATGAAGATCAAGAACTCATCGAAGCGGTAACCAGGAAGGTTGCCGAGTTTAACCTGGCGGTAATAAGGGCTTACTGTGACTTCGACTGCCATGCAGTTATATATTTATCCGATGACCTTGGCTTTAAATCCTCAACCATGCTGGCTCCGGATACTATACGCAAACTTTTTATGCCCTGGCATAAGGCGATGGCCGACTTAGCCCATAAAAAAGGAAAGTTTGTATTCTTTCATTCATGCGGCCAGATGTATGAATTAATGGATGACTATATTGACTTTGTCGGTATAGATGCCAAACACTCATTCGAAGAGGTCGTTCTCCCTGTAACAGAAGTAAAAAAACTCTATGGCAGCAGGTTGTCGCTTTTGGGCGGCGTGGATGTTGATCTATTAGCCCGTTCAAATGAAAAAACTATTCGGATAAAAACCCGTGACATTCTTGACAACTGTGTACCGGGTGGAGGATATTTCCTGGGCACCGGCAACTGGGTAACAAACTATATCCCTCTTGAAAATTATCTAACGATGCTTGATGAGGGAAGAAATTGGGATGGATCTTAGAAAGCTTGAATTCAATTGAGTTTACATATTCGATATATCTGATATAATAGTAATATACAAATGAGGTAGAATTATGACAATTTTGCAAACTGAATATCAGAAAATCTATGAAGCTGTAAGAAATGCTATTATTTCAGGGGAATATTCGCCTGGGGAGAAGCTGCCGCAAAGGAAGCTGGCTGAAAGATTCAATGGCACTACTATCACTATAAGAGAGGTATTAAGAACTCTCGAGAAAGACAAGTTGATTGTAATGATACCTAAATGGGGGGCGATTGTAGAAGAAATTACTGAAGAAAAAATCTATGGGAAATATGCTGTGCGTGAAGCGCTTGAAGCAATGGCTGCAAAGTTAGCCTGTCAAAAAATAGATAATGAAGAAAAGAAGAAACTAATTAAGCTTGCTAAAAGGAGTGATAAGGATCTTCTCAGTGATAATTTAAGCCCATTAGAGAAGGCTAACCTCCATTATACCCTGCATGAGGAAATCGTTAACACTACAGGTTGCAATGAGTTGATTGAAGCGATAAACCAGGAAAACTTGTATCTGATCCTCCTTCAAAATGCATATCATATAAATTGGAAAAGCAACAAACCGAATTGGCACACTCTGCTTGTGAAGGCAATCATCTCCAGAGATCCGGATTTTGCAGAAAAAACTATGAAAGAACATGTAAGGGTTGGTTGTCGTATGGAGATAGAGGCATTCAGGAACGGAAAAAAGGATCTTACGGGATTGCCGGGCAGATAGATCATCACAAAAAATGAAAAGGCTCTCAATGCAGTTGTCAGAGGTTGTGAAAAGGCAGGGGGAAAGAATTGAAAGAACCGGTTGTGATCACGGAAAAAGAGTACGGAAAAGGGGAGCATTTCTTTTCTGAATATGCTGACTCCATTCAATGGATACCCTGCCATGTAGATGAGATAGCAGTAACCCGGAGTATTGAAGCTTCTGGTGCCAGGATCCTCGTTTTAGGTGTTGAGCGATATAGCGGCAGCCTTTATCCGGCCCTGGCTGGAAACGCAGGTGCAGGCCCCGGATTGATTGCTCGACATGGTGTGGGGTTTGACGGGATAAACTTGGATCTCTGCCGGAAACATAATATTTTCCTTACCATAACTCCGGGAAGCCTGGATCGATCTGTGGCAGAGCATGTAATGGCCCTGTTGCTGAGTACGGCAAGAAATATTCCGGCTCTGGACAACCGAATGCACAATGACCGGTTCAATCCGAAAACAGGCTTTGAGCTTTTCAACAAGATATTAGGGATTGCCGGCTTTGGCAATATTGGTAAGAAGGTGGCCCTGATTGCTTCCAAAGGCTTTGGCATGCAGGTAAGTGCCTATGACTCCCTGTCGTTAGCCGAACAGGCAGCAAAAGAAAGATTGTCCTCAGATGCTTTTTTATCCAATTACGGGGTTCATGAGTATTTTACCGATTTTGATTCCTTCATCAAGAAGGTCAACATACTAACCATCCATCTGCCGGTAAATCAAAGCACCCGGTATTATTTCAATTCAGAACGTCTGGGCAAGATGAATCCTGATAGCATTTTGATCAACACGGGTCGGGGTGCCCTCGTGGATGAGAAAGCTCTGTATACAGCTCTATCTTCCAGGCGGCTGAAAGCTGCAGCTATTGACGTTTTCAATCATGAGCCCTATGAGCCTGTTTCCCCCGAATATGACCTGAGGAAGCTTCCCAACATTATTCTAACCCCGCATGTAGCCTCGGATACCTTTGAAGCTAATGAAAGCATGCAAAGAAAGGTTGTGGATAATATTCACCTTTTCCTGGAAGACAAACATGAAGAGATGACCCGGGTGGTCTGAGGGACGATAGCAGGGCACATAGAAAAGTTTATAGAAGCACAAGCTGCCTTGACAGTGGCGTCAATAGCCCGGAGCTCTTTGATGGACTTGACTATTATGTATATATTATATACGTTTAAATAGAATATATACAATTGGGGGTTTGGCAATGGCATTAAGTATACGCAATAAAAAAGCGGAAGCATTGGCCCGAAAACTATCAGCGGAATGCGGCCGGACAATCACCCATGTAATTATTGAAGCATTGGAAGAAAAGCTGGAACGAATAAACGGTAGAAAGATGGTAGACACCATCTTTGAAAACATCATGGAAATTTCTTCAAGGTGCCGTAATCTGCCTGATATTGATATGCGAACTGCAGATGAGATACTGGAATATAATGAACATGGGATGATCAGCAGTGGTTATTGACACTTCAGCAGTGCTGGCCATTTTACTGGGAGAAGAAGAAGCTGAGCAGTTTGCTAAGGCAATTGCTGCTGACCATAAAAGGCTTATGAGCGCCTTTTCCGCGCTGGAAACAGGAATTGTGATAGAAGCGAGGAAGGGGCCGGCAGGGGCACGGGAATGGGATGTTCTATTACACCAGGCGGCTATTGATATAATTCCCTTTACATCAGATCAATACACTCATGCCCGGAGGGCATGGAGAAGGTATGGCAAAGGAAAACATGCTGCTGCTTTTAATATCGGCGACTGCTGTTCTTATGCCCTGTCGAGGTTTTCAGATGAACCATTGCTCTTCAAGGGAAATAATTTTAATAAAACTGATTTAAAAACCCTCTCTTTTTAGCTAAGAAGGAAGGCTTGAGAGGAATTTTAAGTTGGTGCAGGCCTCTGCCTGATTAATATAAAGATATTGGAGGTGTAACTGTGAAATATCGTGATCTGGGCCGGACGGGAATGAAAGTCTCTGAGATCAGCTTCGGTGGCTGGGCTATAGGCGGTGGCTGGGGCAAAGTGGATGATAATGAATCGCTTGCCGCCCTGCACCGGGCGATTGACCTGGGAGTTAATTTCATTGACACTGCAGATGTATATGGCATGGGGCGTAGTGAAAAATTAATAGGTAGGCTGTGCAAGGAGCGTTCTGAGAATATCTACGTTGCCACCAAAGCAGGGCGCCGCCTCAATCCCCATGCGGCTGCCGGATACACAATTGAGAACATTACCAGTTTCGTAGAACATAGTCTGGAAAACCTGCAGGTAGAGGCCCTTGATTTGCTTCAGCTCCACTGCCCTCCGACAGAGGTCTACTACCGCCCGGAGCTCTTTGATGGACTTGATCGATTGGTTCAGGCCGGGAAGCTGAAAAATTACGGGGTCAGTGTGGAAAAGATAGAAGAGGCGCTAAAAGCCATTGAGTACACGGGGGTAAAGACCGTTCAGATAATTTTTAACATGTTCCGGCACAGGCCTTCTGAGCTCTTCTTCCGGGAAGCCAGGCAAAAGAAGATTGGTATCTTAACCCGGGTACCGCTTGCCAGCGGTCTGCTTACCGGAAAACTGAGCAGGGACAGTATATTCGAGAAGGATGACCATCGGAACTATAATCGCGATGGCGAGGCCTTTGACCGCGGTGAGACATTTTCAGGGGTTGATTTTGAGAAAGGGCTTAAGGCGGTTGAAGAAATAAGAAAGATCCTCCCGGAGGGGATGACCATGGCCCAGTTTGCGCTGCGCTGGATCCTATCTTTCGATGTTGTATCATGTGCTATTCCGGGCAGTAAGCGTCCTTCGCAGGCGGCGGACAATGTCAAAGCCTCCGATTTGACGGCGCTCGATTCAGAGCAGCTAAAGAGGATCAAAGAGATCTATGAAGAGTACATCAAAACTGATGTACATCAGCGCTGGTAACCTGATAAAAAATGTATTAATAGAGCTCAGCGAGCTTCACCGGCCGGTTCTCCTCAAGGGATTTTTTGGCGGCCTGGCCCATAACCACGGGTATGCGCCCGTCTATGCCGGTAACTGCGGGGATTTCATCATCTAAAATGCAGCGGCTGAACTCCTTAATCTCAAGAAGAAATGCTTCCCGGTAGCGTTCCACAAAAAAGAAGAGCGGGGGTTCTTCCTGCACACCTGCTCCGGTTGTCAGGCTGGTTCGATTCTGCAGCTCATTTTCAATTCTTACCATTCCACCCGATCCGAACAGCTCAACCCTCTGGTCATAGCCATATCCGGATTTACGGCAGCAGTCTATAGTGCCAATAATGCCATTCTTGAATTTCATGGTAACCACAGCAGTATCTACATCGCCGGCCCTACCGATTTCCGGATCAACCATAGCTCCCGCCGCAGTGTAGATTTCCTCTACTTCACTGCCCACCAGGTAGCGCGCCATGTCAAAATCGTGGATCATCATGTCCAGGAAAAGGCCGCCGGATACTTTGATATAGGAAATACTGGGCGGCTCAGGGTCCCTGCTGGTTATGCGGAGGATATAGAGCTTGCCGAGAGTTCCCTCCCGGAACAGGGTGCGAACCTTTACGAAATTTGGATCGTAGCGGCGTTGAAAGCCAATTTGAAGCTTTACCCCTGCACGCTCTACCTTCTGTAAAGCCTTATCAATCCTGGAAAGGTTATAATCAATAGGTTTTTCGCAGAAGATATGCTTTCCCGCTTCTGAAGCATCTTCGATGATCCGGGAGTGGGTATCGGTGCTGGAACAGATCAAAACAGCATCTATGTCCGGGTTGTCCAGAATAGCCCGGTAATCCTTTGCCACAGCGGCAATATCATACTCGGCCGCGCATTGCTCGGCTGTCTTTGGATCGATATCTGTTATGGCTGCAAGCCGGGCATCAGGAATATGATAGGCCAGGTTTTCAGCATGAACTCGGCCGATTCTACCGGCGCCAATCACACCCACATTCACTTTAGCTCTCATGTTTCCCTCTCAACGGCCATTACTTTATAGAACCAAGGGACAATCCCCGTACCAGGTACTTCTGCAGAAAAATAGCCAGGATAATTATCGGAATCGTTCCCAGGGCAGCGGTAGCCGATACTTCTCCCCACATCAAGCCGTGGGCCTCCCGCATTCCTGCAATAGCCACCGGTAAGGTGATAGCCTTACTGCGGGTAAGGATCAAGGCAAACATAAAGTCATTCCAGGACCAGATAAAACAGAAGAGGGAAGTAACAACCAACCCCGGAGCGATCAGCGGCAGGGTGACAATCCGTATTACACCCAGTTGGGTGCAGCCGTCGATCATGGCCGCCTCCTCCAGTTCCCTGGGAATCTCTTGAATAAAACCCTTGATCATCCATACGGCAAAGGGCACGGTGATAATCATATGGGTAATAATGACTGCTGTCTGAGTATCGATCAATCGCAGTGTACGCATCATCAGGAAGTAGGGAACAATAGCCACCACAGGCGGAAAAAATTTAAGTGATAAGATCCAGAAGGGCAGGGACTTGCCGCCAATCCCGTACCGGGCGAAGGCGTAACCGCTGGTCGCACCGGCCGTAATCGCTATGAGGGTGGCAAAAAATGCCACTACCAGGCTATTGAAAAACTTACTCATTGTCTCCCGAAAGGTGAACTGCCAGTGTTGAAGCGTCGGTTCGGTCGTGTAGAAGTTGGGAGGGGAATTCATCAACTCATGGCGGGGTTGTACTGATGTCAGCAGCAGCCAGTAAATAGGAAAAAGGCAGGCAATAACTATAAGAATCATAACCAGAGAAATAATGGACTTCCTGAATGCGGTATCAGTTACCGTTACTATGATTGTGACTGAGCTTCTCTTTGAACTGGGCCTGGGTATGGTATTGGC
>DRHE01000074.1 GCA_011049745.1 Spirochaetales bacterium
CATAATAACCGTATTATTCCCAAGAATGAGCAGGCAGGCTGCAGCCGAAGATAATAATGGTTTGATAGAATCTTTAAATTATGGCCTTCGTTTTATTTTTACACTGCTCATACCTGCGGCAATCATCTATCTGTTTATGAGTAAAGAGATTATCGGGCTGGCTCTGCAGAGAATTAATTTTACCGAGGAAAATACGCTAATGGCTTCGACGGTCTTAAAGGGATATTCACTTGGTCTTTTCAGCCTTGGCGCATTTACTTTCTTCCAGCGCTTTTTTTACGCACTTCAGGATTTTAAAACTCCTTTGAAAATCGCTCTGCTGGTAAGTGTAATTGATATTCTTCTCTCTCTATGGCTCAAAGAAACAACTTTAAGAGTAGTAGGCCTGGCTATTGCCAACTCGTTAGCCTTCTCTGTTGGCCTGCTTATATTTTTTATCACCGCAAAAAAAAGGCTCGGGACTATAAAGGGAGGTCTCTTACTGAACACTTTGACAAGGGTTGGTTTTTCTATGATACCCTTAAGTGTTTTTCTATACTATTACCTTAAAATAACCGGTGTACATGGATTGTGGGGTCAGGGAAGCTCATGGCAGAATCTGCTTCTGGTAACTATAGCCATGGGGGTCAGCCTGCTGCTGGTTACCGCTATGTACTATCTGACCGGAGTTGAGATGATAAGGAAAAAAATAAAATGAGAATATTTCTCTGCTTTATCTTCATTTCCCTTTTGCCATGTAATTCTTTCAGTGACGAGGGAGAACAAAGCCCGCTTGAATCTTTAAGAGAGACCCTTCTTTACGGTATTGAGTCGGAGGTTTTAGAAGCTGTTAAGAATGTCAGGGAAAGCCGGGAAGAGAGATTAAATGAAGATCTTGAAACACTGTTAGAGGAAACAGTAAGTGTTGCAGTACGCTCAGCAGTGTTAGATTATTTCACGGCTACTGAGTACAGGGGTGCGGAAGAGATCGCGCTAAACCTTTTAGAACAGACCGAGGTGGAAAATGCCGGATTAATTATTGATCTCATTAAGTACCTCTCTGAAATCAAATCTGATAAGATAGCCGAATACTTAGCTGAAGCAATCGACGAGCAAAATAGCAGCATTTCACTGGCAGCCATTAAAGCTCTGGGCAGCAGTGAATCACAGGAGAATGGGCAACTATTATTGGATCGTCTCCAGGATGAGGAGTACCCTGATAAACTGAAACCTGAGTTGATCCTGGCGCTGGGGGAATTAGCCTATAAGCCGGCTCTTGAAGAGTTAACTAAAATTGCTCAAAACAGGGAGGCTGAGCGGGTTTGGCGAATGTATGCCTGTGATTCCCTGGGAAAAATCGGCGATAACGAAAGTATTCAGGTATTTAAAGATATCTTCAGTGAAGGCAATGCTTTGCTTACTATCTATGCTGCTTCCGCACTCTCCAATTATGCAATGTCCGAAGTGGAAGATCTGTTGATACAGGGCCTGAAAAATAGCAATGTCAGGGTGCGAATTGCCGCAGCGCGGGGATTGGCTAATAAAGAGGCGACAAAAGCAGTTAAAGTACTTATATACAAGGCCAGGCGCGATCCTGAAAAAAAGGTAAAACTACAGGCAATTGAATCGCTGGGACAAATAGGAAGTAATGAAGCGGTAGATTTCCTCCTGGAATTATTCAGTGATAAAAAACAATCTCCGGATGTAATGGAGACCGCGCTCAGCACTCTGGTTGATAACCATTTAAATTCCTCACTGAGCACCATCAAGGAAGTAATTGACCGCGAATGGCCGGAAAAAGACCAGAAAACCATTGAGCTCATTGGGAAGAAGCTCTCCCAAACCGAGCATGGTGGTTTAAAAGATATCTTTACTCAAATTTATGAGAGCACTAATTTTATTGTAAGAATTTATGCTATCCGCGGTATGGAAAATAACCGTACCACCGGTTATAAAGAAATAATCAAGTCCATTTCTACGGAAGACCCGCATCCGGCAGTTCGTAAAGCTGCTCTTCTGCTGCTGGAGAGATTTTAACTGCTGCGAATGGAGCGCATAATATTATTTATCTCTTCAAGCGGTGATACATAACGCTCAAAAATCATAACAATCTTTTGACCCTTTTTGCAAACTACCTCTATTCTTCTATTCAGACAGTCAGCCAGAGGATCAACCAGGCCAGGAAAATATTCTTCCTTTTTAACCTGAAAAACAAAACGCCCGCCATCGTTATGGATGAGGGCGATATTCCTTGGCAGAGTAATTACCTGAATAGAGAAAACCGAACCCCTGCCGCCGACACTTCTGAAAACACCCGGCTCCACTGATTTAATAGAATGCTTGTGCATGAGCCATTCATGATAATATACATGCATAATCAAAAGATCGGATCCTTTAATATAGCTTTCAGAGATATATAATCCTGGAGCAAAGAGAGCTGGTATCCGGATATTTCCGGTTAAAAACTTAATGAACCTGATCAAAAAATAGGCAAGCAGCAGAGCCAGCAGTGTATATAGTATATAGATAATAAAACGATACCTGAGTACGGGTTCAGGTGCAGGTTCTGACAGGGAAGGGGAGCTCTGTTGATCTTCCCGCGTAAAGGGTATTATCGGAGTTTCCAGGGCTGCCGCCAGATCAGGTAATAAATCCACTGCGTCGCCAACGTCTCCCGGAAGATGTATAATATGAACACTCCAGCCCTGTTTTTTTATTTCCGTGGCATTCTTCAGAATTTCGCTGAGCGACCTCTTTTGGTCCCAATTATAGAAGGGACTCTCCGGAGGAGGATCATGAATACCATCGGTAAGCAGAAAAATAGATTTTGTGCTATCCTCAGGCAAAGAAGAGGTATAGTCATAGAGAAATTGAACAGCCCGGATTAAATCAGTATATCTGCCCAGGGGGTGCAGCAGAAGAATAGCTGCGATCGCCCGCCGCAAAGAGTTATCATCATCAATTACAATTGCTATTTCCACTTGCGGCTCATCAGCAAAACTGAGCAGGTGGAAATAATCAGCATCCTGAAAATTGTCCTTTAACAGATCTTTGATCAGGTAATCAACCAGATCATCAAAAAATAAGAACATGCTTTCAGATGTATCCACCATGACCAGCAACTCACTGTCATCTGCTGCTACATTTACTGCACTTAGCAGTGAGAGAAATAATACCGCTGAAAAGGCAATCACTTTCATCCGGACTAGAGGTCCACTTTATCAATACTGTCTACCTGGTAACTATACTCTCGTTCATTAATAATAAATTGTAAATTCTCACCTGCCCTATGGTTGCATAGCTCAACCCCAAGAGGAGAGAGATAGGAGATTATCTGTTTGGAAGGTTCCGACTCCCAGGGACCGAGAATAATATATTCCTCTAATCTTTTGCTTATCTTATTCTTGAGCTTAACCCTGGTTCCAAACGATATATAATCAGTGTCAATCTGGCTTTCATTAAAAATCCTCGCATTTTGCAACTCTTCCTGTATTTTTAAAGTTGCGCCTTTAAGCAGCTCCTGTTTTTCCAGTGCAGCTTTATATTCAGCATTTTCACGCAGGTCTCCCTTCTCCATTGCTTCACCGATCTCTTTGGAGTTTACCGGTATTTCGACCTCAAGCAAATGGCGCAGTGCTTTCTGCTTCTTCTCATAACCGGTTTTGGTAACTGTCAAACCCCAGCTCACCCTCTCCTTTTCCGGTTCACCCAGGAATTTATAATCCGGATATTTATCTCTGATCTTCTGTTTCAGGTTTATTTTCAATGAAGGATCCATCTCTTTTACGTCATCGATCAGCGTATATAACCTGGTTATAGATTCTTCCCCGGAGTCGAGAATATAGTTTATAAGCTTTTCCTCTTTGAAAAGAAAATCCTGTATTTGCTTATTCAACTTCCGGTTCAGGCTTACCTCTCTCTTATTGCTTATTTCCCTATAAGTAATATCCAGCAGGTGAATCATGGCAATAAGGATTTTCTCTAAGGGTATATTTAGAGAAACAAACCAGCTCTCTACAGTCAGGTTCCTGGCCACCCATATAAAAGGCTCCTTTAATTCACGGTAATGCATGAGAAGCTGATAAGAAATGGTTTTTAAAACCTCCATTTCTCCGGAACTTACCAGTTCATCGATAATATATTTACTCTGATAGAGGTTGAAGAGCTTGGCAAATATTTCGGGCCAGTTATCTATATTTTTCTTCACATACACCAGGAAATCCTTCTTAAAGTCAGATTCTGTAATCTTAGAAAATATTTCATCAAGATTATCTATCTGTTCGAAAAGCTCAACAAATTTATAATTGAAACCTGGGTTCAGGTAGGGATGGGCTGCAACAATCCGGGAAATCAGCAGATAGCTAGAAATTACCAGCTCGTTTACAATGGAGAAAGATTTCAGAAATGCAGTAAAGTAACTGAACATTTCACCAAAATACTCAGAATCAAGCTTACCATGTTTTATAAAATCCTGAATAGATTCGACACGCCCATAGAAATTTTTTTCCGCTTTGAATTTATTAAAAGTTTTTTCCTCGAAAGAAATCGGGGTCTCCCGCACCATAAACATATCAAGCTTATCCGGATGATTGCCAAAGATCGGGTCTGTTTTCAATATTTTTTGAGCTTCCGTGTTCCACTTGGACCACTCTC
>DRHE01000075.1 GCA_011049745.1 Spirochaetales bacterium
CAGTTTTACCTAAAGGCCCTTCAACTTCTATGGGGCGGTCGGATTCGAGGGGGAAGAGCCATTCTCCGGAATCACCCTTGATGGAAACCCGGAGTGTACCGCTCTGATTGCCGTATGCCTGGAAAGCAATAAGTCCCGTTACTGCAATTGCAATCAGAAAAGCGAGAAAATCAAGGGTTTTAACCCTTTGCATCTTGTTATCTCCATAGACCGGTAATTCAAGTTTTCCCTCTAATCAATCAGCTCTTTAACAGCCTCGACTTTATCTGTTTTTTCCCAGGGAAAACCAACACGACCGAAATGACCGTAAGCTGCTGTTTTTTGATAAATAGGCCGGCGTAAGTTAAGGCTTTCAATAATGCCTGCAGGATTCAACGGGAATACCCGTGGTATAAGTTTTTCCAGTTTTTCTTCCGCGACTCTGCTGGTGCCGAAGGTGGATACAGCAATAGAGACCGGTTCAGCCACACCGATTGCATAGGCCAGCTGCACCTCGCATTTTTTACATAGGCCGGCAGCCACCAGGTTCTTGGCAATATAGCGGGCCATATAAGCGGCGGAGCGGTCAACCTTTGAGGGATCCTTGCCTGAAAAAGCGCCGCCTCCATGGCGGGCCATGCCGCCGTAGGTATCAACTATAATTTTACGTCCGGTTAGACCTGAATCACCATGGGGGCCGCCGATAACGAAACGGCCGGTGGGGTTTATATGGTAGATAACATTGCTTTTTATCAATTCCAACGGCAGCGCCTTCTTAATTACCTCTTCGATTAATGATTCTTTCAGATGGTTATAGCTTACGTCTTCAGCGTGCTGGTGAGAAAGCACAATTGTAGTGATCTCTGCAGGTTTACCCTCTTTATAGCGCACGGTAATCTGGCATTTGCCGTCAGGCCGCATAAAGGGCAGGATGCCGCGTTTACGTACATCGGCGGCTCTCAGCATAATCCGGTTCGCATAATGTATGGGAGCGGGCATGAACTCAGGAGTTTCGCTTGAGGCAAAACCGAACATCATTCCCTGGTCGCCTGCTCCCTGTTCATGGTGCAGTCCCCGTTCCTGGTCAACACCCTGGGCAATGTCAGGGGATTGCTCATGAATTGTGGATATTACGGAACAGGATTGATAATCTATGCCATATGAAGGGTCGTCGTAGCCTATGGATTTTAGCACACCGCGCACTACGGTCTGAAGTTCGATATATCCCTTAGTGGTAATCTCGCCTCCCACCAGGACCAGGCCGGTAGTGGTAAATGCCTCACAGGCTACCCGTGAATAGGGGTCCTGTGAAAGGGCACAATCCAGTACCGCATCTGATATCTGGTCGCATATTTTATCAGGATGTCCCTCACCTACGCTTTCGGAAGTAAATACAAAGTTTTTTCGCGCAATCAATTTATTGCCTCCAGTAATTTTATTAACACAAAAAAACCTGTGCTGCAAAAGCACAGGTTCTGAAATCAGATTTCCTGGCTTTTTAGTGCTTTTTTTAAAGTGGTTGCAATATGCCGCAAATCAATCCACTGAGCTTTAAATTTAGCCATTATCCGTGGAGCTGTCAAGGATTTTTCATAGTAATAGGCTGACCCGTTGATTCCAGCACATTCAGCCAGAGGGGGTCTTCAGGAGAAAGTTGTTTATTCTCTGAGATTGCCAGCTTAATGGGTACGTGAGTAAAATTGTTAATCCAGCGACCGATAATTATACCGGTTTTACCGGCCATTGCCGCATGTACGGCATTCTGAGCCAGCTGAATGCAGTAAATGGAATCATTGGCGTTGGCCGGCACCGAGCGTACCAGGTAACTGGGATCAATGTATTTGATATTAACGTATATGTCTGTCTGCTCTTTGAAATACTTCTTAATACCATCTTTCAGGAAGATGCCGATATCGCCCAGCCTTTGGTTGCCGGAATCATCCTTTTGTCCCTTGCCACCGGTTACATACTGCTGGCCGGCACCCTCGGCTACAATCAGCACTGCGTGACCACGGCTGCGCAGCCGCTGCTCGAGGATTTTATAGAGACCTATGGGTCCTTCCAGGTCAAAAGGGATTTCGGGAATAAGCACATAATTGACCTCATTAAGGGCCAGGGCAGCATTGGCGGCAATAAATCCGGACATCCTGCCCATTACCTTGACAATACCGATACCGTTAGGGGCGCCTACCGCTTCGACATGAGCGCATCTGATTGCATTAGCCGCTATGGAGAAGGCGGTTTCCAGGCCGAAGGTCTTTTGGACATAGGAAATATCGTTGTCAATAGTTTTGGGAATACCAACAATAGATATATTCAAACCACGGCGGCTGATTTCTTCGTAGATGGCTTGAGCACCATGCAAGGTGCCGTCACCGCCGATAGTAAATAGAAGGGAAATCTTCATTCGCTCCAGGCAATCCACAATTTCACCGATATCCTGGGCTCCCCTGGAAGAAGCCAATATGCTCCCCCCCTTTTCGTGTATATCAGCAATATTTTCCGGCTTTAAAAGCAGGGATTCGTAGTTGAATTTAGGAATAAAACCGCGGTAACCATATTTGATGCCGTAAATTGTCTTTACACCATATCGATAGTAGAGGATCATTACTAAGGAACGAATAACATTATTGATCCCGGGGCATAAACCGCCGCAGGTAACCACAGCCGCCCTGGATTTTGAGGGATCAAAGTATATCTTTTCCCGGGGGCCGGCTTTTTCAAAGGCGGTAAGTGGTTTGTTCTGCTCAATAACCTTCAAAAGTTGATCCCGGTCATGGCAGGTCAACACGGAAGCTGAATTTTCAACATAGTTGACTATGTTATCACCATATACAGTAGAAAGTCCGAGGGGGGAGGGAATCGCAGCTTTGCCAAGAACAGCTATTTTCAGGTCAGCCACGGTTAAATGTTCCAAACTCATACTGGTTCCCACTTTGTGTTGATTTAGTTATAATTACTTATAATTGAGGGTAGATGGATTGTCAACATTAAGAAAGCTGGCTGTTCAGCAAGGGCGGGCTATGATCCGCGTCCGGTACAAAAAATCCCGGGAGCTTACCACAGTAGGCGTCTGTCCGGGATGCTGGAATATTCGTGAGCGGCGTATGGCTCTCTTGCGAAGGCTCGATAAGATGGAGCTGGAAGTGGTTTTCAAGGATGATTATCTGGATGGGGTTTACCGTTCCGGTAAAGTCCATGCCCCTGCCTGTCCCTATAGAAAAATATCTCCGGATCCCTGGGAAAGATTCAAAGCCGCTATGGGGAAGAATAGATCCCGCAGGGCTCGTTAAGCAGAAGGAACTGCATATTAAGATACCGCTTTTTTCAGCGATCTTTCGGAGTGTTTCTGGATAAAATTGAAGAGCTTGTGGTGGCCCCCTGTGGCAAAGGATTTGAATCGCAATCCCAATTCATTTTTGCTGCGGGTAACCCGGCAATTCAGAGATATAATATCCCGGCCAATTCTCAGGGAACAGAGGGCAAGCTCATGTCCCCGCTTGAGGCCTTTAATCATGGCCCGGGAAGATGGAAGGAAGCTGGCGCCTTGAATGGATATTTCAGTAAGCTTGCCGGTTACAATAGCCATGGTCTGCGGATTGGTGAATAAAAGCTGCAACCTGTCCGATTCTAAAGGGATCAAACGATGGAATTTACGCTGATCCTGAATTGACCGGTAGCGTTTGAAAAGCTCAGTCAGACGGCGCATCTCCTTTTTATCGGTCAGATCATTTTTAATTATTCCGTTGACCCCCAGGTAGCTGGCTTTAGCAGCTTCTTCGAATGGAAAATCTTCACCGCATAAAATAATAAAGATACTCTCTTCTTTGCTCATTTCTTCGCGCAGCAGTTTCAACAGGAGTTTCCAATGCTCGGGAAAATCTGCGGCGTTAACAATGATCATTTCAGGTTGTAGCTCTTCAAAGCGCTGAATAGCTTCAGAAGGATCGGTTATTTGCTCTATTTCAAAACCAATTGGGGCAAGATGCTCTTCCAGTAGATCTTTTAATTGTTTATCTTGTGCAATTGTCAGGACCTTCATTTATTCTGTTCCGAGATTGATTATATCATATCCGGTGATCAGCCAGAAGCGGTCTTTTCGCGTAAGATAATAGGTATACTGCTTTACCTCTGTAAAATCGGGAAATTTATACTTTGTCTTGACAATTACCGTGGCCTCATAGAGTGTGTAGCTGGTTTTTAAAATCTCAAAACTACTGGGTACCAGGAGGATATCACGGTCTACAACCTCTTTTTGCAGTTCTTTCCTGAACTGTGACAGGACCCGGCGCTGTTCCTCTTCTGACTGCCGTTGGTACCGGCTTTCGCGCTTTGGATCTCTCCGGTAGAGGCTTTCCAGGTCCATATATAGAAAAAACTTTTCCCATTGGCCCTTCTGGCGGGCTCTGATAGTATAGTCAACCACATCATCAGGCGCCATTTTTTCCCGCTCCAGCATTCTACCGGTTTCTTGCTCAATGAGGACTCTCTCCTCCGGTGTATCAACCGGAGGCCTGATATTAAGGGAGAGTTTATTTGATTTTAACAAGGGGCTTTTCTCTGCGGTAAAAAGTTCGGGGTAGAAGATACACTGAACACTGTAAAGACCCGGCTGTTTGAACTCAATAAAATCAGTTAATTTAATTACAATGCCGTATTTTTCGCCGGGCTCCAGGGTAATTTCCCGGTAGTAAAGCGGTTGATTCGAGTTTTTTGCTATGGTATATTCAGCTGCAGGACCCAGAGAGATATTAGTAGGGGTGATTACATTAAAATTATAGTTAGAAACCCGGTTGTTGGCGATTTTAAAACGGTAGCTTTGCGGTGAATTATTTATTATTGTGGCTTCAAATTGGATCGGATAATCTGAATCACCTAGATAGTAGATTGTTTTTTCGAAAAAACGAAGAGAAAAGATGATTCCCTGTGGGTTTGTTGCAAAAAGAATGCTGCAGACTAGTAGTAATAATAATTGGATTAAAATCGATTTTTTCAAAATAGTTACTCCATTCCGCCAATATAATAGTCGGTAAATCTAATGATATCCTTATTAATTAATCAGATCAGCAGTCAATTTAATAAATATGAACCTTTTCAGAGATTAAGAGAGCAACTGAAGAGAGAACGCTTTCCCGTTGATCTTGAAGGACCGCAGGGCGGATTTCTTTCTATAGTACTGGCAAATATCATGCAGGAAACAGGCTCCTGCTCTTTAATTGTGGTGCCGAGCGAGCAGGAAGCCGAAAACCTGGTGCAGGACCTCATCACTCTTCTGCCTGACATCAGGAGCGCCCTCTTCCCCTGGTGGGGATTGCTGCCCTATGGCGACGGCCGCCCTCTGCCCTCTATCTACGGTGAACGCGCTTATCTTTTAAGTTGTCTGCTTGCCGGTGAGCAAATGGTGGTCGTTGCGCCGCTGCGCTCCCTGTTAAGTCCGCTTCCCCCTCCGAAACATTTAAAAGAGCAGTTTTTGCTCTTGAAAAGGGGCGATTCTTTAGATTTAACACTTCTCTCCACCAAACTGCAGACCCTGGGCTACCTGCGGGTGCCGCGGGTCAGCTTGAAGGGAGAATATGCCCTGCGCGGGGAGGTTGTTGATATATTCTGCTACGGCCGGGAAGAACCCAGCCGCCTGGTACTGGATTTTGATATTATCGCTGAGATAAAGAGTTTCAATGTTGTAAATCAGGGTTCCACTGTTAAACTGGAAGAGCTGAAAATATCTCCCCTGCGGGAAGTGATCCCCTCAACCCAATTGATAAGTACACTGAAAAAAAGGCTTGCCAGCCTTAATATAGCGGCTGAAGCAGCGGCAGGTTTTAGTGAAAGGTTTTTACTGGATGCGGATATGAAGGGAGCAGAGCTATATTTACCCCTCTGTTTTGAAAAAAACAGCTCGCTTTTAGATTACCTGCCTACTGGATCAAATTTGATCATTTCTGATTCGGAACAGATCGAGAATAACTGCGCCTCCATTCATAAAGAATATGTTCAGCTCTACAGGAATGCTCTGAGCAAAGGTGGGGCTGTTCCCCCTCCCAAAGCGATAATGATGGATTTCACAAAATTGGCCGCTGGATTTCAGCGGAAAATCTTGCTCCATACACTTAAAGGGGGGACAGCGGCAAGAGAGCGGATCATAATTCCCTGCGATCTGCCGCGTTCTTTTTTCGGCAATCTTACCTATTTTCGGGAAGAATTGGAAAATCTGCTTGATTTGGGCTATCGAATTTATATCTATGCGGTCTATGAGCACCAGGCGGAACGTATCCGGGCTCTACTGAAGGGCCTGAAGGTGGAGGTCTTCCCCTTAAGTATATCCAGCGGCTTTACCCTGCCGCAATTTAAGATAATGGTGATCCAGGAAAATGAGATCTTCGGCCGCAAGCGCAGAATACCCCGTTCTATTGGCAGGGTAAAGAGCGAGGCAATCGATACCTTTGTTGAGTTGAATCCCGGGGATTATGTTGTACACCTTAACTACGGGATCGGGATTTTTAATGGTATAGAGCGGCTGAAAGCAGCGGGGAATGAACGAGACTACATCCATCTGCAGTATGCAGATGATGAGACCATATTTATACCTATCGAACAGGTCAATCTTATCCAGCGCTATATAGGGCAGGAGGGCAGAGGGCTGCGCCTGGACAAACTCGGGGGCAAAGGATGGGAAAGCAGGAAAAAAAGAGTTAAAAAATCGGTGGAAGATCTGGCTCAAAACCTGGTAAAGCTTCATTCCCGCCGCCTGACTGCCAGCGGTTTTGCCTTCCCTGCGGACAGCGACTGGCAGGCGGAATTTGAGGCATCCTTCCCCTATCAGGAAACGAATGATCAACTGCGCTGTATTGAAGATGTAAAGCGGGATATGGAAACACCCCTGCCCATGGACCGGCTGATCTGCGGCGATGTGGGATATGGCAAAACCGAGATTGCGCTGCGCGCCGCGTTTAAAGCGGTAATGGGCGGAAAGCAGGTTGCCATCCTGGCTCCCACAACCATTCTGGTGGAACAGCACTTTGAACTTTTTCAGGACCGCTTTAAAAGATTTCCCGTCAAAGTTGAAATGCTCTCCCGTTTTCGAAAGCCGAAAGCACAGAAAAAAGTGATCGCAGAGCTGGAAGTGGGGGCGGTGGATATAATAATTGGAACTCACCGTTTGATCCAGAGGGATGTTCATTTTAAGAACCTGGGGCTGTTAGTGGTGGATGAAGAGCAGCGTTTTGGTGTTAAGCACAAGGTAAGGCTTAAGGAATTGAAAACCTCGGTGGATTGTCTTACCCTGACGGCAACACCCATTCCCCGTACCCTGCATATGTCGCTTATGAAGATAAGGGATATGTCTACCCTGAACACGCCCCCACAGAACCGTTTGCCCGTAGAGACCTTTATTCAGGAATGGGATGAAGAAATTATTGTCGGCGCCATCAGGAACGAGATCAGCCGCGGCGGACAGGTCTACTATCTCCATAACCGGGTTCAATCCATCCCCCGTGTTTATGGACTGTTAACCGCTCTACTGCCCGAGGTAGTTATCGGCATTGCCCATGGGCAGATGAAGGAGGATGAACTCGAAGAAGTAATGCACCGCTTTATTAGCGGTGATATTTCGGTTCTGCTCTCCACAACTATAATCGAAAATGGATTGGATATTCCCAATGTAAATAGCATTATCATCGACAGGGCCGATAGTATGGGAATATCACAGCTCTACCAACTTCGCGGCAGGGTGGGCAGAGCGGATCGACCGGCTTATGCCTATCTTTTTTATCCGAAGAATAGAGCAATTTCTGAGCTGGCTATGAAGAGACTTAAGATAATTTCCGACTTCACGGAGCTTGGTTCCGGTTTTAAGATCGCTTTGAAAGATCTGGAGATCAGGGGTGCGGGAAATATTTTGGGGCGGGAACAGCATGGGGACATAATGACTGTAGGATACGACCTTTACTTAAGACTTCTGGATGATGCCATAGCAGAAATAAACCAGGAGGCGAGTGAGGAAGCGCCCGAAGTTTACCTGGAATTGGAGTACTCTGGTTATATTCCTGACACTTATATTGCAGAACCCATGGAAAAGATGGAGGTTTATAAGAAAATATCGGCGATTTCCAGCAGGGATGAGCTGGATAGGACCCATAGTGAATTGGAGGACCGCTTCGGGCCCCTCCCTGATGAGGTGTCCGGCATTTTTTCTATTGCTGAGATCAGGATCATCTGTAAAAAATTATTTATTTCCTCTTTGCAGGAAAAAGAGGGACTGGCAATAGTGGAGTTTTCCCGGCCCTCCCACCTTTCAGTGGAAAAGGTGCTGCGTTTAATCAAGGAAAGTGGGGGTAAAGTAACACTTGATGCAGAAAAGCCGAATTATCTCTATATAAAGAGCGGCAAGATTGATCTTAAAGATAAGGCTGAGTTTTTAAGTGAACGCTTATCCATGTTGCTTTAATAGCGGTAATTGTCAGCTTTATATGGTCCTTCAATATCCAATCCCAGGTATTCAGCCTGCTCTTTGGTTAATCTGGTAAGTTTCACGCCCAGGTGGTGCAGGTGCAGCCGCGCCACCTCTTCGTCGAGTTTTTTTGGCAGCACATAGACCTTGTTTTGCAGTTCTTCACCGCTTAGTTTCAATTGAGCCAGGCATTGGTTGGTAAAACTGTTGCTCATTACGAAGCTGGGATGACCGGTAGCGCAGCCCAGATTGACCAGGCGACCTTCAGCAAGGAGGATAATGGAACGGCCGGATTTTAGGGTCCAGCGATCCACCTGTGGTTTGACGGTTTCCTTTTTACATTCAGGGCTGTTCTCCAGGTAGCTTACCTGGATCTCATGGTCAAAATGGCCGATATTGCAGACAATAGCGCTCTCCTTCATCTTTTCCATGTGTTCGCCGCGAATTACATCAGAGCAGCCGGTTGCGGTAACAAAGATATCGCCCACTGTCACAACTTCTTCCAGGGTCAAGACCTGGTAACCCTCCATAGATGCCTGCAGCGCGCAGATGGGATCGATCTCTGTAATTATCACCCGTGCTCCCAGGGCGCGCAGGGACTGAGCGCTGCCCTTGCCCACATCGCCATAGCCGCAGACAACCGCAATTTTTCCCGCTATCATGATATCGGTAGCACGTTTAAGGCCGTCTGACAGAGATTCACGGCAGCCGTAGAGGTTGTCGAATTTTGACTTGGTTACCGAATCATTTATATTAATCGCCGGAAATAAGAGCTCGCCGCTGCGCTCCATCTGGTAGAGGCGGTGAACGCCTGTAGTAGTTTCTTCAGAGACGCCCTTGATACGTTCGGCCACCTTTGTCCAGTGCGTATTATCTTTACTTAAGCCTTGTTCCAGGCGTTTCATAATTACCTCAAATTCCTTATTGTCAAAACTACCCTGCAGCAGGGAGGGGTCCTTTTCCACCTTCACCCCTTGATGCACAAAGAGAGTCGCGTCTCCTCCGTCATCTACAATCAGGTCAGGTCCTGAGCCGTCGGGCCAGGTAAGAGCCTGCTCGGTGCACCACCAGTACTCATCCAGGCTTTCAGCCTTCCAGGCAAAAACCGATGCCTTGCCTGCCGCTGCGATTGCCGCTGCGGCCTGGTCCTGGGTGGAGAAGATGTTACATGAAGCCCAACGCACATCCGCGCCCATTTCAAACAGGGTTTCTATAAGTACCGCTGTCTGGATAGTCATATGCAGGCTGCCGGTAACCTTAAGCCCCTTTAAGGGTTTATCAACGCCATATTTCCGGCGAATGGCCATTAAGCCGGGCATCTCTTTTTCAGCAAGGTTGATTTCTTTTCTGCCCCAGCCGGCGAGGTCAGGATTGGCAATTTTATTTTTCAGATTAAGATCAAGTTCGATATATGACATCAATTTCTCCTTTTTCTATTTAGGCAGCCCTCCGTTTTTATCAAGCTTCGTTACATGACTTTTGAGTGATCTTATCAGCGGCATTAATGGGTAATCTACACTATCCGTAAATTCAATATTAACCAGGGGTGGGCCCATGGATTGTGATTCCAGGGTAAACTTAATTCTAATTTCTTTAGATTTTTTATCAGCCATTTTAAAAAGGGCAAGGCCGGTATATTCCCTGAAGTAGAGTACCGGTGATTCTATATAAGCAACATCATTTATGTCCAGAAGTTTCATTGCCTCTAGCTTAGAAGATAATAGAGTAAAAATCAATCGATTTTACAGTGAAATCACGGCGCTCGCTTCGCTCGCTTCACGGTTGCTGAAAATCACTCACGTTCGCTTAAGGGCAGGTAGGGCCGCCTGGTGCTTACACTTCGATAAGCGGGACGGATTATCCTGCCGCCTGAAATTATTTCTTCGATCCGGTGAGCGGACCAGCCGGCAATACGGGCTATGGCGAATATTGGTGTGTAAAGCTCCTGGGGAATATTCAGCATTTTATATACAAAGCCGGAGTAGAAATCCACATTGGCGCTGATGACTTTATCTGAATTTTTTACCCGTTTAAAGGCTGCAGGGGCCAGTTTTTCAATAATCTTGTAGAGCTGGAATTCCTCTGAATATGATTTTTCTTTGGCCATTTCCGCTATTTTCTGCTTAAGAAGCACGGCGCGGGGGTCGGATAGAGTATAAACCGCGTGACCTATACCATAGATAAGGCCGGAGCGGTCACCGGCCTGGCGGTTAATTAGTTTTGCCAGGTAGCCATCTATCTCTTCTTCATCCTGCCAGTCCTTAACATTTGCTTTTATATCTTCCATCATGGCCATTACTCTGATATTAGCGCCGCCGTGCTTGGGTCCTTTAAGAGAACCCACAGCAGCTGCTATTGCGGAATAGGTATCCGTATCGGAAGAGGATACCACATGATCGGTAAAGGTTGAGTTGTTGCCGCCGCCATGTTCTGCGTGGAGCACCAGAGAGAGATCCAGAGTCTCTGCTTCCAGCCTGGAGAATTTGCTGTCCGGCCTGATCAGATACAGGATATTCTCAGCAGTATTCAGGTTTTTTTGGGGATTATGAATAAAGAGACTCTTATTATTGAAATAATGTGATTTTGCCTGGTAGCCGTAAGCGGCCATTGTGGGGAAACGGGCGATCAACTCGATACACTGTCTTAATAAATTCTTAATAGAGATATCATCCGGATTCCGGTCGTAGGAGTATGAAGCCAGGACGCTGCGGGCCAGTTTGTTCATTATATCATTGCTGGGGGCTTTGAGGATCATATTTTCGGTAAAGCCATTCGGCAGCTCCCGATGCTCTGCCAGCATCGATTTAAAATCCTCCAGCTGCTGCTCAACAGGCAGATCGCCGAATAGCAGCAGGTAACAGACCTCTTCAAAGCCTGAGCGTTTTTCTTTTTGAAAACCGGCCACAAGATCTTCAATTTTAATGCCGCGGTAGGTAAGGCGTCCCTGATCCGGGATTTTTTCGCCTTCATCAAAGATAAAGCCATGTACATCGCCTATTTCAGTTAAGCCTACCAACACACCGGAGCCGTCAGCATTGCGCAGGCCCCTCTTTACATTATGTTTCTGATAAAGTTCCAGGGCAATCCTGTTATGCTTTTCCGCCAGGCTGCTGAGATTATTAATAAAACTACTCATACTCTGCTCCTGAAGTCATATTTTGTATTTTTATACAATGTGGTCGAGCATATATTTAATTGACGCTTTTAGCAATAGGCCAACCGCCGCTTATAGCATGGGAATAATTAGGGTTGCGGGACAGTCTCAATTAAGGCTGATCTGTTTTATCCCCCTGATTGTCGGATTTGTTGTCAGAGGACTCGCATGACTCGCATAAATTTGAATCGTGATACAAGAAACGCTGCCACCCCAGTCTTTGCCCGCATTTCAGACAATTTATCCGGAAGGGGAAGAATCTGGAGCGTTTTGACAGGACCAGGAGGGCCGCCGCAAGGATAACAGGCAGCAGCAGACTTTCCGAAAAATTGAAACGCCTGATCAGTACAGCGGTGGTCATTAAAACCAGGACCACAATTGCCAGGTAAAGGGTTGCCAGCCGCTTTTTTGCCCCGCTTTTTAAGTGTTTACGCTGGAGCAGGTTAAAGACCAGGAGGGCGATGAGCAGGTAATAGAGACCCTTCTGAAGAAAATAAGCTATTGAGGCAGTAGAAGAAATCGGTTCCATAGGCGTCAACAGCTTATCAGAGCCGGCAGCAGCAGGTCAACCAGTAGTTACTCTTTAACACCCCCTGAGGTAAGTCCCCCGACCAGGTTCTTCTGAACCAGCATGAACATCGCTACTACGGGAACAGCCGTACATACGGAAGCAGCCATAATCCGGTCCCAGATAGCATTCTTGGATACGAATAGGGACTTCAAGCCGAGGGGCAGGGTATAGAGTTCCTTATACATAACTTTCGGG
>DRHE01000076.1 GCA_011049745.1 Spirochaetales bacterium
GAGGAGAGGTGCCATTAATCGGTTCCTATATAATCAGCTATGATAAGGATATGGACCATCTGGAAGGTTATATAGATATGAAAGACCTTCTGAACTTCAAATACGGCTTGAAAGAGCAAGTAGGGCTGAAAGAGATAGTAAAACCCCTTTACACTATTCCTGAATCAAAAGATCTTTCTGAATTAATGACGGAAATGAGAAATACGAATGCAGAAATTGCCCAGGTTGTGGACGAGTATGGCGGAACTGCAGGAATTATTACCTTTCAGATTATGGTGGAAAGCCTGCTCGGTCACTTCTATCGGAATGAGAAGGAAAGTATAAAGGAGATCGAGCCGCACCGTTATATTATTCCTGCGGATATGGAGATAGAAGCGCTGGAGAGGCTCTTTGACATTGAACTGCAGGCAGATGTTCGCACTGTTGCGGGATTGATCTTTCTTAAGCTTGGCGAGATTCCCGAACAGGACACAAGGATTGAATACGGCAAGCTTGAATTTACCATTCTCAGCATTGCCAGGAATAAAATCCTGGAAGTTGGAGTAAAGCTTAAAGATTGAGTATGATTTTTCTGGAACTATTTTCCTGTCTATTATTCGCCGCTTTCTTTGCCGGCCTGGAAACCGGGCTGTTATCCGCTGACCAGCTGGTTATCTATTCTCAGAAAGAGCGGGGTGTGCTCACAGCCAGGGCTGCTGATTTCCTGCTTAAAAAGCCGGAAAGATTACTGGGAACAACCCTTACAGGTACCAATATTGCCGTAGTAGCTGCAGCCGTTCTGCTCAGCAGTTCCTTAAGGAGAATAGGGCTTTCCTGGAGCGCATGGATAGGCAGTCTTGGTTTAAGTCTGGTTTTACTTATTTTTTCCGAGATCATACCCAAATCATTCTTCAGGCAGAGATCAGAGACCATCAGCATTAAACTGGCTCCGATCCTCCTTTTTTTCTACTTTTTATTCCTGCCGCTCACTTTTTTACTCAACAACATTATGAATCTGGTGCTTCTTATTATGAGCCGCCACAAATTCCAGTCAAAATTGCCCCAGTCAAGAGAGGATTTACAGCTGTTGGTACGCCTGAGCAGCCGTGAAGCCGGATTAAATCCTTCCGATTACAACCTGTTTATCGATATCTTTAATTTTCGTAATACCATGGCCAGAGAGGCTGCCATACCGCTGCATGAATACCCGGTTTGCCGAATTGACCGCAGGCCGGCCGAATTGGCTGAGATCTATTTTCGTACCGGTTATCGCTTCATTCCCGTTTATCAGGATCGTACAGATAATCTGATGGGATACGTGGATGCCGAAGAAATGCTTTATAGAGATACTCATTCAATCAGTGAGATCATGCGGGATACTTTTTTTTATCCTGACACTAAAAGACTTCCTGAACTGCTTCTGGAGATGAACCGCAAGAAGATGGAGGTTGTCTTTCTCTCAGATGAATATGGAGCTGTATCCGGGGTAATTACTCCCAAACAGATTGCCTCTGAGATTGTCGGCTTTATCCCGGGCAAGGAACTTTTTAAAAAGGATATAATTCATAAGCTGGGCCCCGGTCATTTCCATGTTTCCGGCACAACCGACCTGGAGGATCTTCAGAAGGAAACCGGAATAGCCTTTGTCAGGGGGAACTATGATACAATCGGCGGTTTTATTTGTGAAAGAATGGGAGAAATACCCAAAATTGGTGCTACCTTTGAAGAAGGTGGAGTTTTATACAGAGTGATCGAGCGTGACGCTCGCCGTATTAAGAAACTGGAAATAATCAGGAAAGAACAATGAAGCTGATTAGAAGGGAAAAGAGCCGGGACGGATTACTCATTACCCCGCTGCTTGATATAATTTTCCTGGTGGTAATTTTTTTCATGATCAATGCCTCACTCTCTCTGAATCCGGCTATCGAAATAGATCTGCCGCCGGCTTATACCTCACATGCAGTCCTGGAAGAAGAGATCATTGTAACCGTCAATAAAAGCGGAACAATCTTTTTAGGTAAAAACGAGGTAACAATAGAGCATTTTCCTGCAGAATTAAAAAAAGAAATGGCTAAACTGCAGCGAAAACGAATATTCCTGCAGGCTGATGAAGCTCTTCCTTACCGAAACCTGGTAGAGATTATAGATATCGCGCGCCTGACCGGAGTGGAGAGCATAGGCCTGGTTACTTCTCTGAAGGGGCTGCCCAGATGATAAGCAGGAGTTTTTCTTACCTGGGACTATCCGTAGCGATTCATGGACTGCTGCTGCTTTTTATCTCCCGCTGGGAACTGCCCTTTGCCCAACCCTTTTCCCGCCGCCGGGTAATACTTAATTTTGTTTCACCTTTGGACCTTGCACAGGCTGTAGCCAGGGAGAAGAGCAGGCAAAGCCAGGATTTTCCTGTAGACACCGCAAAGGTGCCCCCGCCGCAGCAAGCGGCTGAAAGCACTCTTCTGCCGCTGTTGCCGCTAAAAAGAGCTGAACTAAAGCGGGCTGAAAATAGAGTAGTTCGAAAAAGAACTGCGGAAATCCCTCAACCCGATTTCCTGGACATACTCAATCAGGTCAGTAGTAGTCAGGAAATAGCGGCAACAAGTTCAAGCGGAATTGTTTTGCAAAAAGAGATCGACTGGTCAACAGGACAGAGGGAGCTCCTAAAAAAAAGCCTGCCTCCTTTTCCCGATCGTCTTATCCGGGTGGGATTGGAAGTCGATGTAGAGGCTTTGATTACTGTCAGCCCCGCCGGATATGTTACCGGCGTGCAAATCACCCGCAGTTCAGGATATACCCTGGTTGATAATGCTGTAACCACTGCTTTAAGGGATTATCTGTTTGAGAAATCAGAATCAAGAGAAAGTGATACCGGCTTGATCCGCTTTCACTTTCGCCTGGAGCGATGAATTGGGCAATCCCCTCGGTAAATGGCCGGTTAAACCTGTTGAGCTGCTCTTCATTTCTATCCTGATCACCCTGGTTGTGCTCTCTGTTCAACTGCTCGACAGTCAGCTTGACCGTAAGATGAATTTGCTTAAAGAGGAAGCGGTCAATATCTTAGAAATGAGACTTGGAAGAAAGATTACCTATCAGAGTATTTCACCTTCAATTCTGGGTTTTCTGGCTGTACGCGAGCTGAAGATCTACAGCTCTGCCCCTGAAGGTTCCGTTCTGCTGCAGATAAACCGGTTGAAAATCAAATATAATATTCTTAAATTAATTTTTAAAAGGAATATCGCCGGCTCCCTGTCAGAGATACAAATTTCCAACTCAAATTTTGATTTCGACGCTCAAAGGGACCGGGAAATCTTTAAGCTCCTGCGGGATTTGACAACCGGTCAAAAAGAGAAGGAGCAGACAATTGCTCTTAAACTAAGCGGCAGAAGTATTAATGTCAGATTTCGCTCGGGAAAACGTGAATTTAGATTATCAAAGCTCTTTTTTACCCTGGCAGCACAAAAAGATTACCTGAAGCTCACATTCCGCTGTTTTGCAGAAGTGAATACCAGCTCAGATGTCAACAGGGGCTTACGAATTACTTCACGGGTGAAGCTGAATGGAAAATTAGATCCTGCTCTGTCATGGGCCGATATGTCAGTGCGCATCTATTCACTTAACACCCCGGATTTCATACTGGGACGGCAAACCTTTCAGCTCACTTACAGGGAAAAGATACTGGAAATCAGGAAAATACAGGATCGGGCGCCAATTGACCTGTGGTTAATCTTTGATGTTGAGCAGCGCCAACTGGTTTTCAAATTTAACAGCGATAAATTTACTCCCGCATCAAAGCTCCAATTTTCCGGCCGGCTTGACTATTTTAATCGCTTCCTTAACAGCTCATTAACAGCTGCAGGTTCAATAGAGTATAACCTGGAGAATGGAAAAGTCAGCTATCTTCTCGATCTGCAGATGTATTTAAAAGATGGCTTTTTACCCGGCAAGATCGGCGGTGAAATCAATCTGGTGACTCATCTGAATGGAAATGAGCGGATTCTCTATCTCAAGCCCCTGCTGTTGCACTCAAGGCTTGGTTCAATGGAATTTTTCGGCAATATACTGCTGCAAAATATGTATCCGGCAGGATTCCTGCATCTGATGAATGTTCGCACCCTTTCCGGAGAAAGCTTGAATGCCGCGCTCCAGGTGGTGAGAGAGAGCCAGAGTCTTACCATACGCGGTCACAGGTTAAATATAGGGTCGAATCATTTCAGCGGGTTCGAGCTTAAGCTCAAACCCCTTTTGAACAGTATCATCTTTGACTTAACCACCAATCTGACCAATAGTATTAAAGGTAATTCGATAAAAAGCCACGGAGAACTCATAATTAAGCCGGAGTTCTCCCTCAAATCAAGTATTTCCGTTAAAAACATACCAGTCTTTACAGTATACCAGCTTTTTTTCAAGGGTTTTTCAATTCCGCCACCATTAAAGCGGATAGCAGCAGAGTTGAGCCTTACCACCGATTTGACACTGGTTACTGATTTTAAAGAAGTAACCCTGGTTTCCGATGCTTTCCACCTTGAAGATTCTCACAATCAGGATAATTCAATCGACCTGACCTTTAAAGTGGATAACCGTGGAATTGCTGTTCCTGATTTCCGGATTTACTGGAATGATTATGAGGTTCAGGGAGATTTCGTTTCAGAGAGGGAGCTTTCCGGTATCAGCACTATTAAGTCAACCTTCCGGGTAGAGGAAATACCATATTCGTTCGAAGCTCTCCACGTACCGGGGAAATGGCTGGAAATAATAGGATCATACAATCTCAATGCTTTTCTGAACCTGGCTGAGACCTTTCCTCCGAGCAGCGCTTTAACTGAGCTGAAGGGACGCAGCTTAGGGATATCCATGTATAGACTGCCTATCCCGATTAAAGGGCAGAATCAGGTAATGTATTGCAATCTTGATCTTAAGGGGATAATAACCAACCGCGGCCGGGTATATCTGGAACCATCAACCCTAGAGCTCTTTGATTTACCCCTTGGTGAGTCCAGAGAAAATAGACTGAAAATAGCTTTTTCTCTCCAGGGTGATAGCCTGGAGCTGGAGCAGATAGTCTATGATGACGCTATCTCCATACTGCAGGGAAGGGGAAACTGTAAAGTTATTTCAACCACTGATATTTCCGGAATTATCCAGCTGCAGGAGGTAAGCGGCGCTGAGAGTTACACGTTGGCTATAGGCCTTAACCAGGGCGTACTGAACAGCGCCCTTACCTTTAACCAGGCGCCACTGAATAGATTCGGTCATTTTATAATAAGCGGTGAACTAACGGGAGATATCCTTTTCACCGGCGCTCTCCGTTCTCCAGAAGCAGCAGGAAACTTAAGCTTGAGCGAAGCCAGGCTTAATACCGACCCGATAAGTTTTAATCTGGATTTCAAATACACACCGGCGTCATTTAGCCTGCAATCCTTTAACCTTACCTACCTGAACCATCGTTTTCTCGATGGGAGCGGGATTTTTAATTTAATAGATGGTAATTTCAACTACGGCTCCAGCTACCGGGCGGTACATTTTAAGAAGAGTGTAAGTCTGGATCTTGGTTTCAGGGGAAAAGTTGAGGCCCCGGCAAAACAATTTAACCTTGCCTCTCTATTCGACAGTAATTTCTCAAGCCGTCTAACATTGAACAATATTTCAGTGGAAAAAGAGCATCATGAGGACTGGACCCTGGATTTTACCACTAAAAACCGGAAACTCCATATTGACGGCGGACCGGAAGAGTCTATACATGCTCTGGTGGGCAAGGACGGTTCTTTTGAGCTGCAACTGCTGGAGCCGCTGCCGATTCAGGGTATAGCTGAGGGTATTATTTCAGACCGGGATATAGAAGCCCTCTTTACAATTTCACATTTGGATATGGATGTTATCAATCTTCTCACCGGCAGCGAGATCATAAAATTTACTGCCGGTTCTGCCAAAGGTCGTTTGCGTATTACCGGCCCATTTAATGATCCCGATTACCTGGGACAGTTGAGTGCAACTGATACAGTTATAGATTTTGCCCTTTCTCCCAGTGTAACAGATAAAACTAGCGGCTTACTGGTTTTCCGCGGTAAGAGTTTTACTTTAGAGCCGGTCAGCACAAAAGCAGGAAGTGCGCTTGTCTCGGCAGAAGGAATTTTCTATATTGATCACTGGCTTCC
>DRHE01000077.1 GCA_011049745.1 Spirochaetales bacterium
ATAATGGGAATTGAACCTAAAGAATTCACCCGCCGTCTGGAAAGCCGGAAGGTCCCGACCGTGGGGATATTACAGATGCTGTTCTGATAGTCTTGCCTGCAGCTTCATTATAGAAAGACTACAATCATTTGAAAAATGAGCCTTGATACTTCATTGAAAAGCTTCCCGTCATGCTTAAAAAACACGTGCAGGCGCTCGGGTATCGCAAATAAGTATTGCCTTTGAGGAAGAAGCAATAGAACATCATTCACCATATTCTCGGAGAAAAGAAGAGTGCGTTTTTGTGAGCAGGATGGGCATAAGTAAAAGCCTTTGCAGGCGAAGTCCGCACCAGTGCGAAAAGGGAACAAAATAGTCGAAACCGCAATTGAGGCTGTCTCTTTTCATCTGGTTCTATTCAGCGGTTAAGCTCTATTCCCGAAGTTATGCAACGGTGCCAGCGGAGGTTTTCTTTAGCCAGTCTTGAAAATTCCGCTTCAGTATAGGGGAAAAGGTCAATCCCAACTGGGAATCCATCCGGCAAATAATCAGCTATCCGCTCTCTAATAGGTTTTGGGGAAAAAGATAGAATCAGACATATGTCAACATCGCTTCCCGGAGAGGGAGTTCCAGTGATCCAGGAGCCAAACCACAATCCCCGATTAATTTCTTCATGCTTCAGACAGAGCTCTTTAAAGTACGTGTAAACAGAAGCTTTTATCAGCTTAGGATCCGTATATTTGATGACGACAGAACTCGATGATGACTTTAGCGCAGTCAATCGCATCTTCTCCTTCCTGCTTAGTATAAAAATCTGTGGGCGCACCTGAATCAAAGCCATTTGGATACCGGGTAGGAATGTAGTGCTTATCCAGGGTCTTTGCGCAATTTAACAAGCTTTTGTCAACACCAAGATCAATGGAGAGACTCCCAAGGAGTGCTGAGATTGTATGGCCCCAGCCATCCATACTATGTTTTAAGAATAATGCTTTGACCCCCTTTTCAGCAGCTTGCTGAGCGGCAAAACAGCACCATTCATAATCCTCTGATTCCAGGGCATGACGAGAATGCCGTAAATCCGCTTCCGCCTGTTTTAACCAATCACTGCTGCGGTTACTCATAGCTATTCTTATAACATTTATATAACTATTGATAAACTACCCCTTCTCTTCCTTAAAAACATAGAACTTTTCTGTCTTTGATAAAGGGAGCCGAACCACCTGGTCAAGATCAAGATCGACTCATAAGGAGAGTGATTTCACCGGCTGTCAAAAATACTCGTGAGTTAATTTGACCAGTGTAGAGTTCTTAAACACCCTTATCTGATATACAACCAACAGGAAACCAGCTGTTTTGGACGCTTCCCTTCCACTTTCCTGCACTTTTTTCTGTTACTCGAATTTCTCTTGATCTTCTATTTCATCCCTGCCTTTATTATCATAATCGTAGATCTCTATTTCAGAAGAATAATGCCAATCGAACATATCCCGCCGCAGCTTGGCCATCCACTTTTTATTTTGGGCTTTTCTCTTGAGGTTGTAAAAAACCACACCTTCTGCCATAACTTTATCTTTTAATCCCAGTTTGGAAGCCCTTTTTGTGTAATACCTTGAGAATAACCACTCCTTAAACCAACTGCTCCAGTTGTCAAAGTTTCTTTCGTGCTCGTGGAATGATCTGTAACGCAGGCGGTCTATGGCGGCCTCAAAAGGATACCACTCGTGCATTTCAAGCTTATAGGGATTTGCCTGGACTTTTGGCCCTATCAGCTCGCCTGCCTGTTCCCCGTCTTCCTTTACCAGCCCCTTGCCGATAGCTCTGAATACTCCCTCTATTATAAAGGTCTTTCCCTTGATGATCTGCAGGGGATCAATGATATTCAGCCTGTTTTGCAGTGCAATCAACCTGCCTTCCCGGGTAAGCAGTTTTATATTAGTGCCGTTTAGCTTCTCCACCGCAATTGTATCCGGATCATCAAAAACCCACTCATACTCCGGATTCACCCTGTCCACTACAAGATAAGCTTCCGGCTCCCGCATTTGCAGTCTTGATCCATGTTTTTTCCACTGCTCCCTGTTCACCTTGAAAGTCTGACGAATGAAGGGACAATGCAGTTTTGGAAAGTCAGTTAACATACGCTCTTCTTTCATTCCACATCACCTCTTTATGACCGAATAGCTTAGCATGGGTCAGGTGAAAATGTACACCTCTAATGCAAAGCATCTTACATGTGGGAATCCGCACAGCCGCTGGCTTTAACCCTTTGCATTGCAGGCATGGGATGCTTACAATGTATGCATCTAGGGGCCTTTTCCATAGCCAGTATTCATTATCTCTTTTATGAAAGCAGAGCCGATTATTGCAGCATGTACATATGGTGAGAATATTTCAACCTGTTTTCTCTCTACGATCCCGAAGCCTGCCAGGATTTTCATGGCTAATGGCTTAATCCGGTTAATAAAATCGAGGTTTCCTTTGCCGCTTCCATTGAGTAACTTTAATAAGGGAAGCCATAAAATGATAGCTAAAAGGGCTTTTTTAATACTATTCTCAATATTTCTAGCTCAAAACCTTTCGACCGAAGAACCCCTATCCTATTTAAACCGCATTTTGAGCAATACTGAGCAAAGCCTGGATAAAAGCTACCGGCGCCTTGCCACAGGGACCTATTTGCTCCCGGATAATCCGGCCAATTATGCCCTCTATGAAAAACTGAAAGCCCATATCAAGGGATTGGATGGCACCATCTCTAATTATGGGGATATGAATTCTTACTATAAAACCGCTGAGAGTTTCTCAGAACATATTACTGATCTGCTTCAAAATATCAGGGAATTGCTCCTGAAGCGCAGTAGTTTTTTATATTCCTTTGAGGATCGGGATTATATTGACATAGAAATTAATCAGTACTACGAACAAATTCTATTTACCTTGAAAAATGCAGAGTTTAATAAAAAGAGGATATTTGCCGAACTGCTTGCGGATAATATCCTCAAAGGTTGGTTTCAGGGCGAGAAATATTATCAACCAGCCGGTGTAGATCGTCTCCTGGACTTCTTCCTCAGACAGAGAATAATTATGGGCACATTAGTGAAAACACTTGAATCCCGAACTCGCAGCCTGGCACTGAATGCTGAAAATTTAATGGCTTTTCAGAAAAGTCTGTGGGATATCGACATGGCAAAAGAAATCACCCGTCTTAGAAAAAATCATCTTCTTTTTATTATTAACCTGCTGTTGCTGTAGTAATAAAATTGCTCCACTTCAGCCATTTACTGTACGATAAAAGGCCGGTTCCGAGTGTTCGATAATTTCCTTAATCAGCAGGGAATCCACCTGGGGCCATATATTTTCCGGGTCGCCCTTACCGCCTGGATAGATATATTGGTAAAACTTAAGGCCCCCCTCTCTTTCCCCATTTTGGCCGAAAGGTATCCTGAGGACTATTGATTTTCCCTTTATTTCATAGGTCCTTAAACATCGCTGATAGGCCTTTTCGATAATATACTCAAGGCATATCTCCTCCTCGGTTTTTAACCTCGCCTTTGGGCGGATCTTAACTTCAAGCAGATTTTCATCAATTGCCGGGGAGTTTAAGAAGGTGGTTGTAGAATTTGAGGTGCGGGAAGGCCCGGAAAATAGTGCACCATACTCCGTATGGGGAATGGGTCCAGAGGTATCCAGGCTTCTGATACAGAGTACTGTGTATAAAAATAGGAACAGCACCCAAATTCTGGTAACCATTTTTCCCTTGTACTTTCAATGTACTCAATAAAGGCTTAACCGCAAAGTTCCCCCTTAAGGGACTTAAGGATTGATGGATTATCGTAAAGCCGGGTACAGTGAGGGTACTATCCTTTCTCATCTTCAGGAATAAGCCTCTTCATCTTAGCCAGTATCACTTTGTAGGGGTCTTTTTCCTCTCCATTATTCATTATCTCTTTTATAAAAGCAGAGCCGATAACTGCAGCATGTATATATGGTGAGAGTATTTCGACCTGTTTTCTCTCTGCAATTCCGAAGCCTGCCAGAATTTTCATGGCTAAAGGCTTAATCCGGTTAAGAAAATCGAGGTTTTCTTTGCCGATCTCTG
>DRHE01000078.1 GCA_011049745.1 Spirochaetales bacterium
ACAATATGGAGGGGGATGTAGTTCACATACGCTTGCGCTCCACCATCATTAATACCCTCACCAATGAAACTATAATCGTTCCCAACAACCAGTTGGTAGGGAACTCCATTCATAACTACTCATACCATGACAGCAGGATCATTGTCATCAATTCAGTGCAGGTTGCCTACGAATCGGACCTTGATCTGATTAAAAAGGTACTGCTTGAAATGGTTGAGAAGAGTCCTTATGCGCTCAAGGATCCCCGGGCGGAAGTAAAGATAATGTCTTTTGAGGACTCAGGGATCCTGGTGGAATTGTGGAGCTGGATCGGGGATGCTACCCAAAAAATGGCGGCTAAGGCCTGGAATAATCTGGAGATCTGGCGGAGCTTTAAAAACGCAGGCATTACCATACCCTTTCCGCAGGTGGATCTACATGTAAAAGAACCACCGCAGCTTTAGCCGAGGTGGTAGAGCAGGGGGACCAGAAAAGGTACAGCCAGCGAGATAATCAGCCCGTGAGAAATAGAAAGGGGAACCGCGGAGTCCCCGCAGCTAAGCTTGATAATCGGCAGGGTAACGTCCATGCTGGTGGCCCCGGCCACTCCGATACCGATGTGGGGGTAGCGGGAATGGGCAATTACCGGAATAATCAAGAGAGCAATTGATTCCCGCAGCAGGTTGGCCAGGAAGGCAATCGATCCCAGATAGGGGCCGCCCAGCTTGGCCAGGATAACCCCGGAGAAAGAGTACCAGCCAAAGCCGGCAGCCAGAGAGAGGGACTCACCAATACTCAGTTCAAATAAGAAGGCCAATATCAAGCCGCCGCCAAGAGTGCCGGTTATTGTGCCTGCCGGCAGAATGAGCAGGTCAGGGTGAGTAATGATATCAGAAAGCTTGAGCGGGTTTCTGGCCATGGACATACCGATGAGTATTACCAGCAGGTAAAGTAGCCAGGTGGTTATAATATCGCCGTTAAATTTTAGAAAAACATCGGAAAAGGAGGCAATCACAAAACCGCAGATGAGGATAAAAAGCAGTTTCAGCGGCTCAGCCATTACTTTCAGGCGCGCCGTTCTTAAAGAACTGCTCTCTGCCTGTTGTCTAATACTTACCGGGTTGTACCTGATCCTGGATTTTTTTAGGAGCTGGTAAATAATAACCATGGCAATTATTGTTCCCGCAACCGTAGCCAGGGCATAGGATAAAGAAATTAAGCCAACTTGAGCGAAATTGGCGGAAACCTCCTCGGTTCTTCCTATTCTGAAACCCATGGTGAAAATAAGCAGGCTTAAACAGATAACGGTTATCCTGTCGATCAACCTTTTTGTTATTATTTTAAAAACTTTACCGATATAAAAGCCGCCTGTTAAGCAGCAGAGCAGTGTCAGGGGGTAGATAAGCTGGTTCATGGAAAGGATTAATCAGCGTCTGTGGAAAACTTTTCACGCACCTGTTGACTGATATAATTCCAGGTAAGCTTTCTATCGCTGAAAAAGGCAATAATCCCGCAGAAAACAATGCCATTTAAAAAGTAAGCTGCCTGCATCCACCAGGGACCGTGGAAAATATTCAATATTGGCCAACCGGCGTAAACTGTGCCGAAATCAAGATGGACACCGGCATAATTATACCCCAGATATTCAAAAAATATTATACCAATTGAATAAATAGTGGAAAACTTCAGCCATCTGCTCCAGCGGCTCCTGCCGTTAATCCGTACAAAGATCAGGAAATACATAACCATGAGCAGGGTAGGCCAGGCAGCAATCGGAAAAAGAGAAACCCCATAAAAGGAATATTTTAAAACATTATAACTACTGTAGATGTCCTTTGCCGCATATACCCACGGCCAGGAGATAGCCAGGGCGGGGATCCAGGCCCATATCTTATCTCTTTCGGTAATGAAGCTGAGAATAAATATCAGAGAAGTACCGATCAGTATACCATATTCCCTGTTGAAGTAGAAGATTACTGCGAATATAAGTGCAGCCGGCCCCCAGATTAGTACCTTTTTCATATTATTTGCATTATATATAAATCGATAAAAATTGCAATAGGTAGCCCTGTCAACTTTTAAATAACTGTGCCCGGCGGCAGGGTAGCATTTTTAGGAATAATAATTATTCCATCTCTAATGAAATAGCTGTCGTAATCCCCATCCCGGCGGCTGAGATTATCTATACCAATACGGCAGGATTCTCCTATCCGGACATTTTTATCGATAATTGCCTTACGGATTATGGTTCCCTTGCCTATGCCCATATTGGGAATATGCCGCCGGTGGTTTTCCTCTTTCTGTTCATTGGTTTCATAATAATCCTTACCCATACAGACAACTCCATCCAGGCTGGCCCCGGACTCAATCAGGGTCCTGATACCGATAATAGAGTGCATGATATTTGAATTGTTGATAATGCAGCCGTCGGCAGTAAGAGAGAGGGTGATAGTGGAATGGTTGATCTTGGATGCCGGCAGATCACGGCGCCTGGTGTAGATTGGTTTCAATTCATCGTAAAAATTGAATTTAGGCGCTATTGAGCAAAGATCGATATTGGCCTTGTAGAAGGATTTAATGGTTCCGATATCTTCCCAGAAACCGGGGAATATATAACTGTTTACGGAATACCTCTCTATACTGGCGGGAATAATATGTTTGCCGAAATCTTCGAATTCATTATCTAAAACCTCTTCCATAATGGGGGCATTAAAGATATAGATACCCATTGAAGCAAGATATTCTTGTTTTTTGCGGCGATCCCTGATTTGGGAAGGCTGTGTATCCGGTATCTTCATCTCTGAAATATCTTCTCCCGGAGCAGGTTTCTCCAGGAATTTAACGACTCTGCCCCTGGTATCGATCTTTAATATGCCCAAGCCTTGAGCTTTTTCATGGGATATGGGAGTTACTGCTACGCTGATGTCTGCTGATCTTTCCAGATGCTTTTCGAAAAAATCTTTAAAATCCATACGGTATAACTGATCACCGGAGAGTATCAGGTAATGAGTGGGCACCTGCGGGCGCAGATGTATGAAGTTCTGTCTTACCGCATCTGCGGTACCGCTGTACCAGTTGGAG